>DZAL01000312.1 GCA_022729575.1 Thiomargarita sp. | reverse complement strand
GGGTAACAAAGAAATAATTGCTTAATGATTACGCCATTAGGTCACTTAAAAAATTTTTTTAAATTTTACCCTGACACTTTTCTTTGCCAAACAGTATACAAAAGTGAACCGAAGTAAATTTTAAACCTGACAATTTAATAAACTATTTTAAACCACAAACTAAACTGGAGATAATTTTATGAGTCTCAACCGCAAACTCCTAGCGGCCATGATGTCCGCTGGGTTAATCTGGAATACCAGCGCATTGGCGTTGGACATTCCTCCTGACATTTTGAATGAAGTACAACAACATGGGGACGCTCAGGTGATGGTCAAATTGAACGTTCCCTGGCAACCCGAAGGTCAATTGACCGAGGCGCAACGGACGGCGCAACGGGCGGCAATTCAACAATCGCAAACTCAGTTTGAGACCGAGTTGCAGCAAGATGTGGCGGCGCTTCAAAACGGTTTAGATGGGCCGAGTGTGGGTCGTGAGACTCCGTTGACTGGTTTGGTGCAGGCTAAATATCAAACCGTTCCCTATCTGATGGTGCAAGCGGATGCTTTGACGTTGGAGGCGTTGGCGAATAATTCGGTGGCGATTCAATATCATCTGGATGTCCTCGATGGGCCGAGTCTAACGGAGGGGTTGGCTTTGATTGGGGCGACGACGGCTCAGAGTCAAGGTTATCAGGGTAGTGGGCAGACGGTGGCGATTATTGATAGTGGGGTGACGCATCCGACTTTAACGCCGAAAGTGGTGGCGGAAGGATGTTTTTCGACGACTGTTAACACGGCTCAGGGTTTGCCCAGAGCTAAGTCGGTGTGTCCCAGTGGGCAGATGGTGCAAACGGGTCAAGGGTCTGGGGCGGCTTGTCGAGCGGATATGGCTAATTGTGACCATGGCACTCATGTCGCGGGTATCGTGGCGGGCACGGCACCGCAAGCCAAGTTGGTGACGATGCAAGTCTTCTCGGAAATGGTTAATGGAGGAGATTGTTTGGGGTATTCTGGCACGCCCTGCGCTCGTAGTTATTCTTCGGACCAAGTGAAAGCCTTGGAAGAGGTTTATCGTCTGCAACAAACGGGGATGTCCATCGCGGCAGTGAATATGAGCATCAATGGCGGCGTGAAGTTTAGCGGGGCTTGCGATAGTGACCCGCGAAAAGCCATGATTGACAATTTGTTGTCCGTGGGCGTGGTCACGGCGGTGTCAGCGGGGAATGATGGTTATACCGATGGTTTAACGGCTCCAGCGTGTATCTCCTCAGTGGTGGCGGTAGGGGCGACCGATAAGGTTGGCAACTTCGCTAATTATTCTAATCAAGGGACCGAGTTGGATTTCTTGGCCCCAGGGAGTAATATTGTCTCGACGTTGCCCAATGGCGGGACGGGAGCAAAGAGTGGGACTTCAATGGCTGCGCCGTTTGTAGCGGGAGCTTATGCGATGTTGAAGAGTGTGAAGCCCACGGCCAGTATTGTGGAAATTTCGCAGGCGTTGAAGGAGACTGCGAAGTTGGTGAATGGGGAGCCGTTGATTCAAGTGGCCGCGGCGGTGGAGAAGTTGTTGCCACCACCAGCCAAACCCTGCACACAGTGGAATCTTAACACGGACTATTTGAACTCGCCTAACCAAAAGAATCCCAACCCCGATTCTTGTGGTAATCAGAACGTGTGGCATTTTATGCAAGGGACTAGCTCGAATCATGATCCGAAAACTTATTCACTGATGAGCAAGTTCACCACCGCCGCTAACAGACAACCATTCTACGATCCCGCCTTTTTCCATTGGGCTGGAGAAGAACTAGCAAGTGCTGGTGGTATGCCATTTTTTGGTCGCAGTAGCCAGGTTAATCGAAATTTCGGTTGTAGCGCACGCTATATGCCAGCGAATACCATCGTGGGGCATCCTGCATCTACTGGTCCATTAGTGATAGGTTGGCGTAGTCCCGTGACGGGCACAGTTTCCGTGACGGGTGGGACGACCAGTTTAGATGGCGGAACGATTATTTGGTATGTTGACAAAGGTGCAACTAACTTGGCTTATGGTTGGACTGCTAACGGGTCATCGCAGTATTTTCAATATGGAACAGGTGGAGGTAGTCTTGCCAATGTGAAAGTACAACAAGGAGATTTTCTCTACTTGGGAATAGACCCTGCCGGTAATTTCTCTTGTGATACAACGTCGTTAGGTATTTCTATCAACTTGGTACCCGTACCCAAAGTCACCTTAACTGTCACCAAAACCGGCAACGGCCAAATCACGGGCAACGGTATCACCTGCGGCACTGACTGCACCGAAGACCTCGCCCCCAATACCCAAGTGACCCTCACGGCCACCGCTACCACCGGTTCCATGTTCAAACAATGGACTGGCGATTGCACCGGCACCACTGCCACCGTCACCGTCACGATGGATAAGGCGAAAAGTTGTTCCGCGACCTTTGAACTCCTCCCAGTCACTTACACCCTCAACGTGACCAAAACTGGGAATGGCAATCTCAAAGGCACCGGCATCGACTGCGGCACCGACTGCACCGAAGCCAACTTGGCAGCCAACACTCAAGTCACTTTGACCGCGACTCCTGATACAGGCTATCAATTCGTTAATTGGGGAGGTGCTTGCACGGGGACTGACCCTACCACCACCGTTACCCTAACTGCCGACCAAACTTGCGCCGCGACCTTTGAACTGATTCCTCCTCCAGCAGGAATCGCTTTAACCCTCAACAAAGCCGATGTTGACAAAGGACGCATTTCAGGTCGTCTCAGAGGAGAAACAGCGACGAGTTTAAACTGCGACAACGCTTGTCAAACCGCCAGCTATAACTATCCCAAAGATGGTGTAGTGATTTTCATCGCCACCGCCGACAAAGGCTATGAGTTCAAAACTTGGACTTGCACCGGCAGCAGTTACACCCAAGACCCGGCCACGCCCAATATTCTCAAAGTGACCATGACCACCGCCACCACTTGCACGGCCAATTTTGACGCCATCCCAGGCCAACTCGCTACCCTCACGGTTAACCTGATAGGCACTGGCAACGGCACCGTGATAAGTAACAAAGCCGGCCTAACATGCAGTGGCCAATCATGCACTGGCACATACGTGCTAGGGCAAAAACTGACTGTGACCGCCACTCCCAGTGTCTTCGCCACCTTCCTCAACTGGGGAGGCGACTGCACAGGGAATAATGCCAAAGTCTCACTCACCCTAACCAAGGACTTGACTTGCACTGCGCAATTCCAGAGCATACTAGAAGCCGCCGCGACCGAGTTAGTCAAGGTCCTCTACACCAACGGCTTTTTAGAAAACAATGCCGACGTAGCCAGTCAATTCCCGCAGACGACCAACCAAGACCGCTTAAAAGAAGCCTTCTGGTTAGCCGCCACCGCCATTCTGCAAGCGGATTCTAATTTAGCCGCGACTCAACAATGGCCGGCGCAGTTGAATGGCATCCAATGGTACTCAAAAAATCCCATTGGCCAATACACGGAAAGCGTTCAACTCCAAGCGGGTGACTCGGTGAATATTCAGCTGAAACTGCTAGATAATGCAGGAGTGGAACAAGCAGTCGTGATAGTGATATACTACGGTGACACTCCTCCCACCCCTGTGGGCGACAGTGGCAGTGGACGATACTCTATCCCCATCTATGTCCCAAAATCGTTCGCCTCGCAATGGGGATGGTAATCGGTACACCGGGGTACAACTACTACTCCCCTCCTTGACAAGGAGGGGTTATCTCGTTCCCACGCGCCAGCGTCAATGCCATTAAGTTAAGCTAGAATTACGGCGTTGGAGTCCAAAGCTTCAGCTTTGGCAACGCCGTCTCACCTTGACCAGTCTCGTCCAAAGCTGAAGCTTTGGACTCCAATGCGGCTTAACTTAATGGCATTGACGCGCCAGCGTGGGAACGAGAAGAATATCTTTAATAACGTTAGTGGTGGGGATTAACCCCGTTGGCCCAACTTCTTTTGAGAAGTTGGGCATTTTTTTGATTACAAAGCGGCTTGGAGTAGAGGCTTTAGCCGCAATGCCATTAAGTTAAGCCGCGTTGGAGTCCA
>DZAL01000153.1 GCA_022729575.1 Thiomargarita sp. | reverse complement strand
AGGTTTGGACTCCAACGCGGCTTAACTTAATGGCAGTGACGCGCCAGCGTGGGAACGAGAAGAAAAGCCCAACTCCCTTACCCTATAGAATAAGTGAGTTGGGCTAATTTGTCAAAGTTGGTTAAGAGATTGAAGAAACTTAGTTTCTTGACGACGGTGCATGGTGATAGTGTAGCTTCCTTACTCTGACTTGGAATACGGTTGCTCCAGAATCAGTCCAGGAACCACCCGGTAATGTTTCACATTAAAGGTACAAAGAGTGGCTGATAAACCAACCGCACACGCGGCAATTAACGCATCCAACAAGCCCAGTCTATGCGAAAGATGATAAGTCGTAAAATCTGACAGGGCACGCTGACAATCCACTTGGGTGGGCCAAATCACCGGCAACGGGGCAATTAACTTCAAGACGGTTTTGACTGGTTGAAAATTTTGGGCATCTTGAATAAGTTCCATCACCACCAACCCCGGTATTGAGGGGAGTTCATTCAAGGTCGCAAACCACGCCAGGGCAGGGCAGGTGCATAGCCACGTTGAATATCAATCAGAATGTCCGTGTCAAGGAGGAGAGTCTGGGTCTTATCCATCAGTTCGGTTTTCCACTTGGGCACGTAAAGTACGAGCCTGGTATTGGCTATCGGCAATTTCGGGACGATAGCCAAACAATCCTTCGGTTTTCCAGTAAGCGACCAATTCCAGACCGGTTCGCGGTTGACTTTCGGCGGCCTTTCTTACCGAGAGCCGTTGTTGAATATATTGGGCTAATGATAAGCCCACTTGAGTCGCTTCCGTCATCAACTGGTTTTCTAATTCTGATGGTAAAGTGAGTGTAATACTCATAATGAGGTTACTCCAAAAATGAGGTTCTGAACCCGATTCATGATAAGACCTGAAACACTCTAAAGCCAAGTTTCAGGAGTTCGTCGTTGCGCTTTGACCGCGGCCCACCAAAAAGCCCAACTCCCTTACCATCCATAATAAGTGAGTTGGGCCAATTTGTCAAGGTTTCTTATACCTTTCCTGGGGTGTCCTAAGAACTTGCAGGAGAAAGCGTCACTCGTTGCAAACGAATGTTATACTTAGCTTTAAAGTTCTCGGCCACTTCTTTCAGTTTCTTGAGGTATTCCTCATCAGTCAATTGACTCCTTTCCCGTTGACATTGTTCCTTCCACGCCCGGACTTCTAGCAACGAGGCGGGTTCGTCTTCATAATACTTATTCATGGTTCAAAACCTCCAAGGGTGTGATCAGTTCCAATTTATTGGTATAACCTTGAGTCAGGTTAACCGCGTTGATTTTGGCCATTTTATTAAAATTGGCCAACTGTTTCAAATTCCAGCTAATCAAGGCATCCAATTCATAGACCGTAGCCACCGCCGCATGTGTCGCATCGGCTTCAGCAGACATAGGTAATGCACCTTGCACTAGATATTGATGGGTAAGTAGTAAGACCGCTTGATTGATTTCAAGTTCCTTGGGTCGACACTCCTCAAACAGATGGGAGAGTCGTTCTCCTCTCTCTCCAGAGGCCCTGGCAACTTCTTGAAATACCATATCTGATACAAAAATATCATACGACCCTTGCTTAACTTGTTCAAAGAATTGCAAGGTGGCCAGTTTTCGGTCTAGGGCATCGTCGGCAAAACAGAAGTTCCACACCGAGGTTTCTAAATATAGCTTTGGTTTTCTCATCTGAATTGGGTTCCATAATTTCACCAAGTTTCTTCGACAGGAGTTCAAAGCGTAGCTTTGACAGCGGCCCAGAAAACAGCCAACTCCCTTACCCTATAGAATAAGTGAGTCGGGCTAAGTTGTCAAGATTTTTTGGTAGTGGGTAAGATTTGACAACTTTTCAAAAGTTGTCAAATCGGTCCGTTACGGTGGGTGAGATTTGACAACTTTTGAAAAGTTGTCAAATCGGTCCGTTACGGTGGGTGAGATTTGACAACTTTTCAAAAGTTGTCAAATCTGTTCGTAATGAATGTCTATTCATTCAAACTATTGACATCCCCACAATCTCCCGTCACCGTGGCATTCAAGCGAATCTGCTGACTCTTTAATAAGTCCAGAACTGCTGGCACATCCGCATCAGGGTAAGGCGACGCATCGGTGGTGAACCAGATTTGTCCCCCGGCCTTGACATGACGGGCCGATTTGGCTAACGCTTCTACCGACGCTTCTGGGCAAGTGCCACCGCCTTCGGCTTTCAGGGTGTCAATGACTTTGAGAAGTGCATTGAGGTCTTTGGTGGACGCTAACTCACCGCAGACAGCGTCACGGTGGGTAAATTCAGTTGATATTCCGCACTGACTCGTTCCACCAGTTGTTCTAGTTTCTTTAAGTATTCTTCGTTAGTCAACTGACTTCTTCGCTGGCGACACCGTTCCTTCCATTCCCGGACTTCCAGTAACGAGGGTTCTTCTTGATATTTAATCATGGTTTATTACCTCCAAAGGTGTGATGAGTTCCAATTTCTTGGTATAACCGCAGGCTAAGTGTACGGCATTGATTTTAGCCATTTTGTTAAAGTTAGCCAAGTGTCTTAAATTCCAACTAATCAACGCCTCCAATTCATACACGGTGGCGACGGCCGCGTGAATCGCGTCAGCAGAGGCCCCTTTGGCAAAACCCCTGGTGTCAGATATTGGTTGGCCAATTCGATAGTGATGCAATCTGGGTGGTGTCTGAGGACTGGCAGTCCTTTAAGGACCGCCAGTCCTAAAGTAGGTTATCACCCACATTGCATCACTACCAAATTGCCAAGGTTTCTGAATCTCTTCTGGGGCGTTCTAAGAACTCGCAGGAGAAAGCGTCACCCGTTGCAAACGAATGTTATACTTCGCTTTGAAGTCCTCGGCCACTTCTTTCAGTTTCTCGAGGTATTCCGCTTCGGTCCATTGACTCTCTTCCAAACGGCACTGTTCTTTCCACTCGCGAACTTCCTGTAAGGAGGGCGGGTCGTCTTGATAATATTTATTCATGAGTTAAAACCTCTAAGGGGGTGATAAGTTCCAATTTTTGGGTATAACCTTGTGTTAGGTTCACCGCGTTGATTTTAGCCATTTTATTGAAATTGGCCAAGTGTTTCAAATTTCAACTAATGAGGGCATCTAATTGGTGAACAGTTGCCACGGCCGCATGTTTGGAATCGGCCTTAGCCCTGGCAGGTAATACGCCTTGCACCAAATATTGGTTTGCCAAGTGTAATACTTCCTCATTAACATCCAATTGTTCCGGCTGATGTTTCGCCAGCAACAGCGACAGTGATTCGCGTTTTTCCAGAGAGGCTTTGGCAATTTCTTGAAACACCACCTCTGACACAAAGATGTCATAAGTCCCCTGCTTAATCTGTTCAAAGAATTGCAACGTGGCCAGTTTTCGGTCTAGAGCATCGTCGGCAAAACAGAAGTTCCACACCGAAGTTTCTAAATACAGTTTAGGTTTTCTCATTTGAATTGGGTTCCATAATTTCGCCAAGTTTCTTCGCCAGGAGTCCAAAGCGCAGCTTTGACCGCGGCCCAAAAAATAGCCCAACCCCCTTACCCTATAGAATAAGTGAGTTGGGCCAATTTGTCAAGATTTTTTGGTAGTGGATGAGATTTGACAACTTTTAAAAAGTTGTCAAATCTGGTTTGGTCACCACTCAGATTTGTCAACTCTTCGAGAGTTGACAAATCTCTGGTACTCGTAGGTTTTGGAAACCGCTGAGGGTTTCCAACGCGCTCTAGGCACGGGCTTAATTGCTACTGCCCGTCTCGGTACCACCACTATTACCAGTCTCCGCATTACCACTACTGGTCGATGTCTCACCACCGCTAGTTTCGGCACCACTACTGTCAGTGTTTGGGGTCTCACTGCCAGTCTCGGTGCTATCACTATTAGCCGTATCGGCACCGCTGCTGTCAGTTCCTTAATTCACACCGCCAGACATGGCACAATCTCCGGAGATGAGCGCATGGAACTTCACGTTCTTCTGCTTCAGTAAATCCCCTAGCTTAGTCAAATCCGCTTCGGGATAAGGAGAAGCATCGGTCGCTAAGAGAATGGTGCCACCGTCTTTGACATGCTTAAGGGCAATTTCCAAGGCTTCCGCCGAGGCTTCGGGGCATAGACCACCGCCTTCCACCGTTAGTTTTTCCATAGCCGTCACTAGAATTTGCAGGTCTTGAGTGAAGGCTTTGATTCTCACATCGTCCTTAAATTCTATCAAAGCTATGGTCAATTTTAGGTCTGCGGGAAGGTCTGCCAAAATTTCCTCGTAAGCCGCAATGGCACCGTCCAATTCCATCTGCATACTACTGGTAGTATCAATCAAAATCACCTGATCAGCTTTGATGTCTTCTGGTACAAAGATTTCCGCCACACCGCTACCAGCATCGCCTGGATAGTTTTCAGCACTGACAGTAGCTTGTTGTCTGAACATCAGCAAGCCCACATCTTCCAATTGCAAGTCCAAAGTGATGGTACTTTCAGCCCCTTGAGCCAGGTTACCCAAAGCGCAGATAATGTCACGCGGGTCTTCGGTATCGCATTGGCCAGCGGAGGGTTGGATGGTTTGCACTGCCACTCCTGGTGTTTTGGGCAACGATACTTCTACACTTTCCGCTACTTCGGCAGCCTTTTCATTCAAATGTACTGTTACCACACATTGCAATTGTCCCTGTATTGGCACTGGGTTAGGCTTACATTTGGTTTCTATCCACAAATGCGGTCTTACATCGATTTCAGTAATGACCGTTTCAGTAGGATAGTTGGTGGAACTTAACATGGCTTTGGTTTCGATGAATTTATTTTCCAAGGTTTCAAAGCCAGAATTATTTGCCACCATCGTCACCTTGGCAACCGCGCCGGGCGCCAGGTCTGGTAATGTACAACTGTAAGGTGCGGCAAAAGTGCTGCAATTCACTTGTTCACCTGTTAATGAAGTGAGTGTGATATTGGGAGAAGGCTCCAAAGTTAAAGCAATCCCCGTGGTGTTATCGCTTCCTTGATTAGTGATAGTATATTGACAACTGATTTCTGCTCCTTGATCGATGAGGTTTGGACATTCCACTTTCATAGCCAGCAGCGAATGCGCGACAATACTCAACGTCAAGTCACCGTTGCCAATGATGACTTCCTTCTCATACTCAAACGTGTAGCCATCCTTAGTGACGGTCACGGGATAGGTGCCTTCGGGTAGTTCAGTAATGTCCCAATAACCACTATCATCTGTCGTCGCCGTTTGGTCCCCAATTTGCACCGTCACATCCATGACGGGTTGTTGGTCACCATCGAGAATGACGCTAGAAGCCGTGAAAGTGGGAGGCGGAAGTTCTAAATCATCTCCTACCGTTTCCTCTGGCACGGGACCCACATGTACCGTGATTTCCGAAATGGCCTGCATCGTGGGGTCATTTTGGGAAGTGGCTGTTACGGTGATAGTGTTGTCCACCTCCGTGGTGGCGGGCAAAGTCACAGCGCAGTTCAAGGTCGTCTTGGCTTGACTGTCCAAGGTCATGGTGGCGGGCAAGGAACATAAGGTCCAGCCTAGTGTATCTTGAATGCTGAAGGTGTAGCTACCCGTAGTGGGCCCTTCATTTAACAGCGTCAAGGGTAGTGACACGCTGGTATTGGGGTCGCCCGCCAGTTTAGCACCTTCACCGGTCCAAGTAGCAGAATAGATGGTCTTGCCAGCGGCTTGCGTGACTTTAGGTGCATCCATGAAGTCTTGTAAAGTCTTTCCTTCGGGCAGGATCAGATTATCGGTAAAAATGCGAATTTCTTCACCGGCTTTGAAGGCTTTATCAGCGGCTTTACTCAAGTCAATGGTGCCACCCGCACCGACGGCGAGAGTTAAGATTTTCTCAGCGGAGACCGCGCCTGGTTGCAAATCGTTGGCTTGAATCGTGCCTTTGTCGTCGGTGACAATGAAGACTTCGCTACCGGTGATTTGTGTGTCTTTGGAGAAGGTTATCTCGATGGGGTCAATCCATATTTTTCCACCGATACTACCCTCGATACTACCTTCTGGACATTTACCTCCATTGCAGGTTATTTTTCCACCCAAACCTGCTGTTAGTTCGAAACCTCTAGTGCCGCGTCTGGCACCACAGTTGGTGAAAAAATTACCTCCCGCACCACTACGGATAAGACCACGGTTACTGATCTTCTTAAGTTTTGCACCCACGTCAAGAACTCCTGGATTAAAACCATTTGGTTCTATCAGAATGTTACCTCCGTTCCCTGCCGGTGTGGCTATATCGTTTGCGCAAGAACCATCAGCACCGTTTCCACTCAGGATGCCCCCTAAGTTGACTAGGTCATCGGCAAAAATCTCTACCTTGCCACCACTGACGCTGGTGAAAGGAAGAGCGTTACCAGATTGGATGGTCCCGGCATTTCTGAACCAAGAAGTGGTGGAACCGTCACCTAGACAAATACTGTTTCCTCTAGGCCAGCTACGGTCTCGTCCCACAATGGTGCCTCTGTTGTTCAAAAACTGTGCATCCAATGATACAAAGCCATTTGCCGCACTTCGCAACTTCGCCCCTCTTTGTACGCATAACCCTTTGACCTTTATCGGGGAGGTGTCCTCACAAGCATTCACCCCGTTGTCATCTGGAGGCGTGATGACGACATGTTCTTTCTTGATGATAACCCAGTCAGTAGGACCTGGCAGACGAGAAGATGACCATGTGTTAGCCGCATCCCAACGACCGCTTTTCACAGAAGTGATTACGTTGGCGAGACTTTGAGTTTTTGCTGCTTGACAAGGATCACTGGGATTTGGTTGCGTATTCCCGGCAATCAACGCAATTTCGTCGTCTGACAAGGCACGGTTATAAATTCGTACATCATCGAGATAACCATCATGGCGGCGCGGCGTGGTGGGGCTAGTATTAGCACCTATCCGCAAGTTGACATCTTTTGCCCCAGCATTTATCGTCAAGTCAAAATTGAGATTTGGAGGAAGGGGTTTCGTGTCCTGAAGTTCCCCGTTCATGTAGAGTTTCACCGTGTCGGTGGCGGCATCGAACACCCCGGCAAGATGCACCCATTGATCCGCAACAGGTCTGCCAGGAGGATCCGAATAAACAACGGTTTGTCTTTGCCCGTTGCCTGCTATGGCCACGAATTTTCCTTGGTGGTCAGACTGAGGGCGTTTGACGAGACCTGTTCTGGGATAACCATCGACACCTGCCAACACGATCAATGGATTAGCATTTTTAGCGTGATCAAAAGTGGCCCAGGTAGCGAAGGTGTAGGATTCGCCAATGGAGGTGTTGAAGTCAAAAGTGGTGCCGACAGGGACTTTTATGAAGGTGTTATCGGTAAACCGCATGGCCTTGCGACCATCGATAGTACGAAAGTCTTCAATGCCCTTTGGACTAATCGAACCAGTGTTACCACCAACAATATCTGCTACTGTATGTGAGGTAGCACTATCCAATGGCCAACAAGCAATGAGACCACCAATAGTAGTTGTGCCGTAAACCGTTTGGCAATCCTGGGGCGTATTTGTTGGTGCTGGTGCTGTTTGCGCCATCACCGACGACCACGCCAAGCACCCATACAACCCCGCTACCAACAACTTCTTGGCAAATGGACGCGCAGAGTTTGGGGCCGTGACTGGACGGGCAAGAGAGTCTTGCCAATGCACGTCAAGAGGGTAATTAAATCCCCCCCCCCGTTGTGTGTATATTATTGATTTTAAAGCAATTTTGCGAAGACATCGCAATTCTCCTTACATGGTCAAACAATCTTAATAGAAAATAAAGTGGTTAATTCCAGCCTACCACTTCCCTTGATTTCCCAAGAGACATCTATGGTGAAGAACTCGCTGACGACCTAATTACCCGTTTCTCTTCCTCCTGTAAGTTCAGGGGAGAGAAATCTTTATATTTTAGTGAAGTTATGAAATAATCAGGCCCAGTTCAGTTATTAATATCTTCACCCGCTAAATCCTCTAATATAAATATTGATTTAGAGTCGTGAAAATATCGTTACCGAACTGTTAAAATTTTACGCAATATTCATGCTAAAAAATTAACTCATTGATAAATAATGAATCAAACAAAAACTATGGTTATTAATCGGGCGGTGTACCTGCTGATTTTCAACACATTGTGCTGATTTTCAGCACTTTTGCAAATTGCATAGTCATGTTTAAATCAGGGGTGTTGTGTAAAATTACCTGGTATGTTAGGGGTAAATTAGAGGGGTAGCCCGTTGGTTGCCCGGTGTTAAGTCCTCCTCTTTCAAGTGTTCTCCAAATGGGTTTAAGTTGTCAGACTTGGTTTGGTACAACATAGTAGGACAACGAATTTAGAAATAAACGAATTGACTCCCCTGACAGTTGTTGATTTCTAAAACCGTGCCGAAACATCTCAACCATGGACTGCTATAGCAAATCTCACTTGATTGAATATCATTAAGTCGAGGACCGCGGATTGAGGGGATAAGCGGATAAACCCGTAGGTCTGTCTTATCCGTGTATCTCCCCAATCCGCTGTACTCGATATGATATTCACTCCAGTGAGATTTGCTATACAAGACTACTCAACATGCTGGTAGACGACGATGGTTTTTCCAGACGGGCGCGGTAGTTTATCTTTTCCACGGTTTCACTCAAGTTGGCGGAATCAATTCCGGACTCCAAAAGATAATGAACGTCGTTCAAATTTTCGCATTGAACCGTGCCACCTGGCCTATCCAGTTTAAAATCAAACGGTCCGCCGTTATCAAGGTGGCGTGGTGATGCAATGCGGTTGCTACAATCAACCTATCTGCTGGGTCAGCATGAAACTCTTCTAATTCCACCGATAGAATACTGATTTCACCCGTCACTGGTATTTCTCCTAATCCCAAGTCTAATAAACTACTTCGCCATTGCCTAACCGGATAAGGTAACGTCAGTCGTTGCTTTTGACATAACATGGCCACTTCCCAAAAACTGATGGCAGACACGTAAAGCTCATCAGCCGCAAAAGCCTGTTCTATCTTCTCTTTCGCTTGTTTGCCTAACCGATTATCGTCATCGGCTAACCAAATTAAAGTATGAGTATCCAGTACCATCATTGTTGTGCCTTCCAAGTGACATCTATCGGTGCTATGATGTCTCCCCGAATCTGTATTTGACCTTTGTGTATCCCTAACAGACTCTTAGCTTTTGGTGTGGTAGCTAACGGTAGCACGAGAGAGGTTACACGCAGTTTGGTTTGCCATTTCAGTTTAACAAATTCCGTAAAGTCGAGAATTTCCTGCACTAAGGGTTCTGGAAGTTCTTTAACCTGCTGGTAAATAGTGTCTGCGGTATTCATGGTGTTTTACTCGGTAGCGGGTGAACTATTTGTTCCCCTGACCATTGCTTCCCTCTCATTTCACCTTACTCCGGCCGAGAGGAAATTTATTAAGTGGTGTTAATTAATATAGTTATAGTTGTCAATCGTCAAGTGCGGTTCAGCACAGAAATAAATTTCGGCGCCAACTGAATGACTCGGCCCGGCTAAAGCCTCTAGTCCAATAGTCTAAAACTTATGGGTTTGAGAGTCGGGTGGAATCCTCAGTGAACCTTCGGTTTTTATCGCATATTTAATGCCAAAAAATTAAGTCATTGATAACTAATGAATCTGATAAAAACTATGGTTATTATTCGGGCGGTGTACCTGCTGATTTTCAACACTTTGTGCTGAAATTCAGCACATTTTCAAAATTAAAATATAGGTTTAAATTATGGGTTTTAGGGTAAAATGACCTGGTATGTTAGGGGTAAATGAGGGGGTAGCCCGTTGGTTGCCCGGTTTTAAGTCCTCCTCTGTCAGGAGTTTTCCAAGTGGGTTTAAGTTGTCAGACTTGGTTTGATACAATATATTGGCCTTGAAACTCTTCGTTTAAGTGGCAACGGGAACGCCTTTAAGTTTAGCTTGTCTTCTGGTTTGTTGCAATTGTTGGAGTTCCTGGGCACGTCGTTCCCAAAAAGCTAACTCTTCGGCTATCGTCAGGTCTTTGGTTTCTTCATAAATTTTGGCGGCACCACGATGTTGTAACGCGACACAATCAAATTTTCTATCCTTCATAGTTAAGTACCTGTGGTGGCGAATAAATATAAATTTCTTCATAACCGTTGACTAGGTTGACCCCTTGGTATAAAGGAATTTTTTGGAAATGAACAATGTGTTTAAAATTCCAACTAACTATCAAACGACATTTGGCGACCGTGGCCAACGCTACGTGGAGTGCGTCAGCCGCCGATTTAGCCGTGACAATGCCGGCGTTTAAGTAGGCTTGGCGAAGTTGTAAGGCACCTTCAGTCAGTTTGACAACCTCAGCGGTTTCAGTCACTTCCGTAAAAAAATCGCGCACGGTGGCAGGTGCTAACTCGATTTCGTCTTGCACCATAGGCGAGATAACCAGTTGAAAGCGACCTTCGGTCACTTGTTGAAAAAAAGCGCGACTGGCAGTTTCAAAAATATCATCAAAGACTCCTCCAAAAACCGAGGTGTCAGCATACACACGAAATGGCGGTGGGTTCAGAGTTGGTCTCATGTATATACCTATCTCTGGTCTAAACACACATTTGGCGACGACATTGCAATTCTCCTTTAACAGGAAGTTATTAAATATCGTGGTCGACTTTCTCGTTCCCGAGGCCTACCACGCTCTCTCACCAGCGGTGGGGAACTTTCTTTCACCTGACGATGGCTTCCTTCCCCTTACGGACCGATTTGACAACTTTTCAAAAGTTGTCAAATCTCACCCACATTAATATAGTTATAGTGGTCAATCGTCAAGTGCGGTTCAGCACCGAAATAAATTTCGGTGCCAACTGAATGACTCGGCCTGGCTGAAGCCTCTAGTCCAATAGTCTAAAAAAGTTATGGGTTTGAGAGTCGGGTGGAATCCTCAGTGAACCTTCGGTTTTTACTGCATATTTAATGCCAAAAAATTAAATTATTGATAAATAACGAATCCAATAAAAATAATGGTTATTAATCGGGCGGTGTACCTGCTGATTTTCAGCACATACTGCTGAAATTCAGCACATTTTGCAAATTGCATATATAGGTTTAAATTATGGGTTTTAGGGTAAAATGACCTGGTATGTTAGGGGTAAATGAGGGGGTAGCCCGTTGGTTGCCCGTGATTTTGACCTACTGAATTTCCTCCTCTTAATAAACTAAACCTGCCGTTCAATAATTCGGTAGAAACACCTGTTGTTGTCTCATTAACTTCTCCAGTTCCTGGGCACTCCCAATAATTCCTCTTTCCTCCGCAATCTTTAACACCGCCCGCGTCGAAGCTATCACTAACTGTTGTTCTCGTGCTTCATTAGAGGCTTTACGGTCATCTAGGAGAAGTAAATCGGCAGAACTTTGTCGTGCCAAACTTAATGCCTCTAGTTCTCCTAACCCCAACTATCGCTTGACCGAGAGCAACGACTTCACTGGCACTACTTCAATGAACTCGGTCAAGGCTTCTAAAAAAACGTGCCTCTCGAAGAGCGTGCAATTCGCCAAAAACTCCTGAGATACTGCTGGTGGAATCCACAAGTGCGGAAATATAGTAATACTCACCTACTGTTGTACTTTCCGAGGGATAACACCCCTTCGAGGGGTGTTATCCCTGCTGGCTGGCCAAACTCATTATGGGACAACTGGATAAGGATATTACTATAACTTCTGTAAACCCACTAATTGACCGACCTTGGCCAATGCTATCAAGGGACTGGTATTGGAAACGACTTTCATGGTGGTCCTAGCAGTTCTCGTAACTGGGACACTTGTAGTTCCAAATTGGCTTGACTGAGTCCGTCTATCGAAATGCCTTTACTCCAAAGCAGTTCTAAAAAACCACGGTAGCCTATCCCTAACAGTTGGCCAGCTTCGGTTAGCGACAGTTGTCCATTTAAGTATTCCCAAATCACCAGACCATGTTGCAACCCCGTCTGAATCGCTTCCAAGTTGTGTCGATGGGTTTGTAATATCAAATCTGGAATAGCTATAGAAATCATTGACATTGCTAAATTATCCGCTGATGGTTGGTGTATGGTTAATCTTAGGGTCGACTTCCTCGTTCCCGAGGCCTACCACCCTCTCTCTACCAGCGGTGGGGAACTTTCTTTCACCTGACGATGTCCTCCTTCTCCTTACGGACCGATTTGACAACTTTTCAAAAGTTATCAAATCTCACCCACATTGATATAGTTATAATAGTCAATCGTCAAGTGTGGTTCAGCACGGAAATAATTTTCTGCGCCAACTGAAATGACTCGGCCCGGCTAAAGCCTCTAGTCCAATGGTATAAAAATATTATGGGGTTGAGAGTCGGGGCGAATCCTCAGTGAACCTTCAGTTTTTATTGAAAATTTAATTATAAAAATTAAACCATTGATAACTAATGAATATGATAAAAACTGTGGTTACTAATCGGGCGGTGTACCTGCTGATTTTCAACACATACTGCTGATTTTCAGCATAAGGGACCACCAATAAATAGATTGTCCATTTAATTCCTCACGTCAGGGATTACCCCAACCAGGAGTACAAAGCGGAGCTTTGTTACAAAGCTCCGCTTTGTACTCCTGAAGCTTTGATTGAGAATAGTTAACTGATTCTCAATTTGTTGCTGTGTTTGCAAATCTTCGGAATACAGAAGACTACAGCCAGCATCTAACGCACTGGCAAGAATCAAACTATCCCAATATGAAAACCGATAACGTACTTTGATTCGATGCGCTAATCGAACCACCGCTAACGTGATTAATTGAACTTCACTATATTCAATCATGGCTTCGACATTTGCCTGAATCCACTCATCGGCCATTTTATTTTTCAACATGGCCGAGTAATACTCGTGTAAAACTTGTGTACTAATCACCAACGGTTGCACCGCTGCTTCTACCAGAGTATTCGCGGTTTGATGTTTAGTGTCGTCTTCGCCCACCAAATGCGCATAAACCCAAATATTAGTGTCTACAAAAATCCTAACGTTCATGCAATTCCTCACGCGGGGACACAATCACCTGTGGCACTTTCATCGTGTTAAAACGTTTCACGGGCGGCGACGAAGGTGCCTTTTGTTGGTTTAATAATTCCAAATAATGCAATACTTCCAGCAATTTATAGTTAGGCATTTGACGACTGTAGTGCAGAATTTTTCGTTCTATCTCCAAACGACTCATAGACTATTCCTTTTTGAACAAAAAAATATTAACCAGAAAACATTTTACCAGAACTTTTTGATTTTTTCTATTTTCCCTGGTTCAACATCATGAAAAGCAACAGAAACATAGACTTTGTAGCGGGGAAACGGTTTTTTCCCCTGACGATGGTTTCCCTCTCATTTCACCATCTCGGACCGAGAGGAGATTTCTTAAGTGATGTTAATTAATATAGTTATAGTGGTCAATCGTCAAGTGCGGTTCAGCACGGAAATAATCTTCTGCGCCAACTGAAATGACTCGGCCCGGCTAAAGCCTCTAGTTCAATAGTATAAAAAACTTATGGGTTTCGAGAGTCGGGTGGAATCCTCAGTGAACCTTCGGTTTTTATTGCAAATTTAATGCCAAAAAATTAAGTCATTGATAAATCACAAATCAAAGAAAAACTATGGTTATTATTCGGGCTGCCCGCTTGCTGATTTTCAACACCTAACATTTTCAAAATTAAAATATAGGTTTAAATCAGGGGTGTTGTGCAAAATTACCTGGTATGTTAGGGGTAAATTAGGGGGTAGCCCGGTGGTTGCCCGATGTTAAGTTCTCCTCTAAATAGTTCCTTGCGCTTCCAATTCCTTGGCCTGACGATACACACTTGCCACCGTCTCACCTTCAAACAATTTATCTTTCATCTTCACATAGTCACTTTCATCTCGTTGCCAACTGGCTAAGAGAAGTGCCATTTTCGCCGGACTCAGGTGTGTTAATAAAATCTCGATAGCTTCTTGAAGCACTTGTTGGCTATTCGCCAGTTTCACGGTCATAATTGTTCTCTCTCTAGTAAAAAAATCAATTCTACAGGATTCTTCACCTGAAGAGGTCCCCTATATCGTTTAAGCAAACGGTCATCACAAGTCAAGAAATAATCACACGCACTCGCTTCGGCGCAGGCCAGATGAAAAGCATCCATCGTCTGAAGGTTTAACTCTGCTAATTGTTGTGCGCGTCCTTGAATGGTTTCATTGACAGTCTGAAAATGGGTGGCATAATTAAGGCAATAGTTAACCCATTGTGAACGCGACTCAAACGGGTTACTGCGGTTTTCTAGCCTTAATATGGAAGACGTGACCAAGGCCAGGGTGCCCATTTCTATTAACTGCATAATCGTTGCGAACGCTAATGTTTCCAAACCAATTCTGGGTTGCGTTTGGTCATCAAAGGGTCGATTATAAACGCTGGTATCCAAGTAAATACGAATCATTTGAGGCTGGTTTCCTCTGAATATTTTCCTAGAACATGTTGCTAGTGAACAGTTTCTGAATCGCTGATTACAAGAGGAAGCTCTCCTTCCTCTTCATTCTCTGGTCTAAACACACATTTGGCGACGACATTGCAATTCTCCTTTAACAGGAAGTTATTAAATATCGTGGTCGACTTTCTCGTTCCCGAGGCCTACCACGCTCTCTCACCAGCGGTGGGGAACTTTCTTTCACCTGACGATGGCTTCCTTCCCCTTACGGACCGATTTGACAACTTTTCAAAAGTTGTCAAATCTCACCCACATTAATATAGTTATAGTGGTCAATCGTCAAGTGCGGTTCAGCACCGAAATAAATTTCGGTGCCAACTGAATGACTCGGCCCGGCTGAAGCCTCTAGTCCATTAAGTTAAGGCGCGTTGGAGTCCAAACCTTCAGATTTGGACGAGATTGGCTAAGGTAAGACGGCGTTGCCAAATCTGAAGATTTGGACTCCAACGCCGTAATTTTAGCTTAACTTAATGGCATTGCGGCTAAAGCCTCTACTCCAATAGTCTAAAAAACTTATGGGTTTGAGAGTCGGGTGGAATCCTCAGTGAACCTTCGGTTTTTAATGAAAATTTAACTCAAAAAATTAAATTATTGATAAATAATGAATCAAATAAAAACTATGGTTATTATTCGGGCGGTTGACCTGCTGAATTTCAACACATTTTGCAAATTGCATATATAGGTTTAAATCAGGGGTGTTGTGTAAAATTACCTGGTATGTTAGGGGTAAATTAGGGGGTAGCCCGTGTTCCGCCCATGATTTTGACCTGCTGAATTTCCTCCTCTTAACAAACTAACTAAGCCTAGCCAAACTTTTGGCTAATTTTTCCAACCGTTTATCAAAAGTATATAATGTTGAACCCACTTTTCGGGCTTCTACCAAAATAACGCAGTCGGAAAAACCCACATTAGACACACTGTACAAAAGTAAAGCCGCTTTAAAAATATCGGGTTTTTCTAACACCAAAGTTTGATTAGTGTATAACTTGACCAAGACTTTGAGAATTTCTGATTTCTCTAACTTATACGCTTTGGTCATCACCCAAACACTTTCTATGACTACCACCTGTGGCACATAGAGAATTTGAGCCTGACTAGCTAATTCTCGGGCTTGTCGGACTTGTTCCGGTTGACTGTCATCATCAATGAAAATTCGAACTAAGACGTTGGTATCTATCGTTACCATCTCACTGCGGCCTCTGCGATAGCTTCTTCCATTTGTGCCAAACTTACGGAAATGGTAGGTTTACATAATCCAAATACGTCTTCAACCCGACTGTGAGGTTGAGGAGTTAAATCCACCAAGCCGGCGGCAGTCGCCTTGGCCTCTAGGGAAGCCAAAAAGTCCTGCCATTGACGATTAGGAGGGTCTTTGGTCAACAATTCGGAGAGCATTTTGACGATAACCCCTGGTGAGTGGTCAAATTGGTGCCATTGTTGGCCAAGAGTATCAGGTATTTCCAGGGTAATTTGCATGATGGTTAGTTCCTTGGTATCTAAGACTTTAAATTCTTATGTTTTAGTCGACTTCCTCGTTCCCGAGGTCTACCACGCTCTCTCTACCTGCGGTGGGGAACTGGTTTTCACCTGACGATTGCCTCCTTCTTCTTACGGACCGATTTGACCACTTTTCAAAAGTTGTCAAATCTCACCCACTATAATATAGTTATAGTTGTCAATCGTCAAGTGCGGTTCAGCACGGCAATAAATTTCGGCACCAACTGAATGACTCGGCCCGGCTGGAGCCTCAATGCCATTAAGTTAAGGAATCCCCCGGTCAGGTTTTAACCTTGAAGGT
>DZAL01000152.1:13740-16271 GCA_022729575.1 Thiomargarita sp. | reverse complement strand
TCTCGTCCAAATCTGAAGGTTTGGACTCCAACGCGGCTTAACTTAATGGCAGTGAAGCTATAGACTATAGATAATTGTAGGACTTACGCTCGGGCCACCGAAAGTGTCGAACTTTTGGAAAGTGGCTGTAATGACTAACTTATTTAATTAATAACCATTCACCAGTTTAGGTTCATAAGTTATAGATAAAATTAAATTATAACCATTTTATATAATTTGGGTAAAGTTTTTTTTAGTAAGAGAAAAATATTAAGTAGTCCTTGAATATTTCAAATGGTATAATACATTAATTCGCCTTTAAACTATACCCTAATGCCATCGTGGCCGCTGTTAAATTTAATACCACTGATAGCATCAAGGTCATCCAGGAGTAAAAATTATGAGCAAAAAAGCTAAATCTGCTCACACCGGTAGCACTATCTGCTTAAATAAAAAAGCCAGCTTTGATTTTTTTCTACAAGATCGGTTTGAGGCTGGAATAGTCTTAGCCGGTTGGGAAGTGAAAAGCCTACGCGAAGGTCGCGCCCAAATTAGGGATACGTATGTGTTACTCAAAAATGGCGAGGCCTGGTTACTCGGCGCAGTGATTACACCATTAACCACGGTTTCTACGCATTTTCGTCCGGAAGGGCAACGCACGCGCAAGTTATTACTACATCGCTCTGAAATCAATAAATTGGTTGGTGCGGTGGAACGAAAAGGACATACGTTAATTCCTACCGCCATGTATTGGAAAGGTGGCCGCGCCAAAGTAGAATTTGCTTTAGCGAAGGGCAAAAAGGAGCACGATAAACGTGATACGGAAAAAGATCGTGACTGGCAACGGGAAAAGGAACGTTTATTTAAACATTAAGCATTCACCTTACGCACTACCACCCCCAACTTGGTAAGGAGGGGAGTAGCATCTGCTCGTTCTCACGCGGGGCGTGGAGTCCAAGACATGTCTTGGGCACCAAGTGGGTGGCTACGCCGAGCGTCCTGAACCTGCCATTCCAACGCGGCGCGTGGGAACGAGAAAAGTCTGAGGGATAACACCCCTCGAAGGGGTGTTATCCCTGCTGGCATGAACCGGCATTCCCACGCGGCGCGTGGGAACGAGAAAAGATAAACCTTTCAGAAGCCATTGAAGTACTGGTTGCTTCTTCATTAGTGATGCTTTAAGGAAAAAATTATATCTAAAAGAAGAGTTTCGGGTAGTCCCTACCAACCAATAGAGGTATTAAAAATCAATAGGTTACCAAAGGCCAAGTCTAGGTTTCCTAAACCTTCAAGGTTTAGGAAACCTTGGTCAAGTCTAGGTTTCCTAAACCTTCGAGGTTTAGGAAACCTTGCCACTGGTTAATGCCTCCACTAGCTTGTAGGGACTACTGAGTTTCGATAACCATCACTAATCGGTCCAACTTTGGAAAATCTAGTTTATACCTAAACATGAAACCATCAACCACCTCCAACCTCAAAAACCATCGGTTTGAACAACATCCAAAAACGATGTTATTCATCATTATTTTAGGTGGTCTGTTTCTCATCCTAACGGTGGCCGAAATCACGGCACGTTTATTCATTCCGCAATGGGCCCCTGCCAGAGCCGAGCGGGTCAATTTTTGGCAATATGACAGTGTACTTGGTTGGGCCCACCGACCTCATCAAACGGGGGCATTGGTACATCAAGATTTTGCTATCAACGTGCAAATGAATGCCGATGGTCTCCGAGACCGCGACTATTCCCGATCACGCACCACCAAAAAACGTCTCTTGATTCTCGGCGATTCTTTTGGTTGGGGATTTGGCGTAGAGCAACCGCAGATTTTTAGCGAAATTTTAGAAACTCACCATGTCGACTGGGAAGTCATCAATGCCTCGGTCAGCGGTTATGGTACCGACCAAGAATATTTATATCTCCAACAACGAGGTATTCATTATCAACCCGATATTATTCTTCTCCTCTTCTACGAAAACGATTTTAGGAATAATCAGAGTAACGAGGAATATTGGTATTACAAACCTTATTTCAGACTCACTGCCGACGACCAGTTACAACTACATAATAATCCAGTGCCAACTTCCTCTTGGCAACAAATTTTGGAACGTTGGATTTATGGTCACACCTATTTATGGGCCAAACTTTACACGGCTGGCAAGACCATTAAACACCAACTGACCGCTTCTTTCAACCAGTCCGCGACGGCACCAACCACCACCAATGATTCCAAGAGTCAAACCACTCAGGTTAAAATGTTATCGAGTCAACGTCAAGTGACCGTGAAAATTTTGAGCGCGATCCAGCAATTAGCCCAACACCATCAGGCTCAATTTATTTTAGTGAGTATCCCGATGTCTGCCGACCAGCGAGCGGTTTTACAACAATCGGCTCGGCAAGAGCAGTTTCCTTACTTAACCTTAGAGACTGCGTGGCAAAACACTCCGCTCGAAAATCTCACTTTTCCGCATGATAAGCATTGGAATGCGAATGGACACGAGATGGCGGCTCACGCGATTGATGAATTTTTGCATACCTTGAAAATTTGGTAGGT
>DZAL01000152.1:0-13640 GCA_022729575.1 Thiomargarita sp. | reverse complement strand
AATGAATGCTAATAAAAGATTTGACAACTTTAAAAAAGTTGTCAAATCAATCAAGGTAATGAATGCTAATAAAAGATTTGACAACTTTAAAAAAGTTGTCAAATCAATCAAGATAGTGCATACTATAGATAAGATTTATATAATCTCAACTCGGTAAATTATTTTAATATTCTTAATCAATAATTTAAATAAATTAAGGACTAGGTACTATGACAAACGTAAGAAATTTTATTATGTTCATTACTTTATTGACCTCTAGCCTATTGGCTACGTCAATTACGTTAGCTGCGGACAGTAAAGCAACTAATAAACAGAAACCTTTACAAATCTCACGAATCACCCCCACCGGCGAAGATGTCGTCGGTGAGGAGCAAATGGTATTTACTTTCAATCAACCCGTTATTCCCTTGGGCAAGATGGAGCGAGCGGCTTCAGACATTCCCATTACGATTGCTCCTGCGGTGAATTGTCAATGGCGTTGGCTGGACCCCGCCACGCTGGCTTGTCAATTAGGTGATAGCAATGCGTTAGCCCCGGCCACCACTTATGAGATTGAAGTGCGTCCTGGCATCATGACCGAAGCGAACAAAACTTTGCTGAAACCGGTAAACCACCAATTCACTACCCAACGTCCAACCTTGAGTTGGAGTTCATTTGGAACCTGGCAAACCCCAGGGTGGCCCGTGATTCAAGTTGGCTTTAATCAATCCGTAACTAAAACCTCGGTCGCCAAACATGTATATTTGCAAATCGAAAATGGTAAACGAGTCCCTTTAAAAGTGACCCCAGTACCGGTTAACGAGAAGGAAGACGCGGAAGAGAATACCGCTGCGGAGGAGACTAGCCAAACTCAACCGGCGTCAACGGTATCGGCGACTACTACTGCCGAAGAGGCTGAAAATTGGTTAATTGCGCCGGTTCGCGAATTACCGTTAGGTACTAATGTTTCGTTGATGATTGAACCGGGGTTACAATCCACCGCAGGTCCAGTCTTAGGTGTCGAGGAACGAGAAGAGAGCGCTTTTGCGACTTTTCCGGAATTTCAATTCTTGGGTATCGAATGCACTTCTCTCAAAAATGAGGAAATCAAACTAGCGCCAGGAGAGGGATGGACACAACGGTGTGATCCGGTAGCCGGTGCCTTCGTCGTCTTTTCTAGTCCCATCAGTGCAGCTACCCTCAAACAACATATAGTGGTTACTCCGGATTTAGCCGGTGGTCGCAAAGATTATGACCCCTGGGAAGGAGCCAACGTAATCACTGAAGTCACGGGCAGTCATACCAAAGAAGATACTTATCGAATCTGGTTGCCAGAAATTTTAAAAGCCTATGCCACTTACCAACTGAAGAGTAAAGATTTAGCCGAATTGACCGATGGTTTTGCTCGACCGTTAGCAGAAGACATTGATTTCGAATTTGCCACTGACCATCGCGCCCCGTCTTATGTCTTTGAACATGAGTTTTCGGTGTTAGAAACCGGGGTCGACAGTGAAGTGCCGTTATATGTGACCAATTTAAATAAATTAACTTTGAACTACAATGAGTTAACTGAGCAAGGCTGGGGCAAAACCGAAAAGAAAGTGTTCACTTTACCTAAAGTGCCAGATGTCGCTATCAAAACGCCGTTGGGTATTCGCGATTTGTTGCCCACCTCGTCAGGCGTGGTACAAGGCTACTTTGTTACCAGTCCCGATGTGAATAACGAGAATGCGAAAACCGCTAATTGGTTTTTCAGTGAAGTTACGCCATTTCATGTTCAAGTGAAATTAGGACATCATAACACTTTAGTTTGGGTAACTGAATTAGCGACGGGATTGCCGGTCAGCGGTGCCACTATCTCGGTAGATCAACACACTTATCGATTAAAAGATACCGCCGCGCCTAAAACCTTAGCTACCGCCATTACCGATGAGCAAGGTGTTGCCATGTTACCCGGCACCCAAAAACTGGATCCGGCGTTAAAAATTTCTAACAGTTATGGTGAAAACGAATCGCATTTATTTGTGCGGTGTCAAAAAGGGGAAGAGATGGCTTGGTTGCCCTTAGATTATCGGTTTGCCGTGCAATCGAATGAGATTATGGGGGATGATTTTTCCATGTATCCCTATCAACGTCCTCAATATGGACACATTCACACTTGGGGCACCACCGCCCAAGGTGTTTATAAAGTAGGTGACACTATACAATATAAATTTTTAGTCCGGAACCAAGATAATCAAGCGTTTACACCTCCTCCTAAAGACGGTTACACTTTGCAAATTATTGACCCCAAAGATGAAACCGTGCATGAAGTGAAGGCCCTAACCTTGTCGGAATTTGGGGCTTATGCAGGTGAATTTACCCTACCCAAAACCGCGGCCGTGGGGTGGTACAAATTTAAATTAACGGCTAAATTTACGGAAGATACCTGGGAACCGATGTCAGTATTGGTCAGTGATTTCACGCCTTCTCCGTTCCGGGTACAAACTATGTTAAATGGCGAATTATTTAAACTGGGTGATTCCGTAAAAGTCGATACCTCGGCGTTGTTACATGCCGGCGGTCCTTATACTGACGCACCAACTAAGGTCACAGCTCGCTTGGCACAAGAATATTTTGCGCCGACTCATCCACAAGCCAAAGGCTTTACCTTTGATGTCTATGTGGACAAAGTAGATGAGGAAACGATTTATGCCACTGACACCAAAGTGAATAATCAAGGACAAGTGGCAACCACATTTAAATTGCCAGAAAAATCTAAAGTTTTGTATGGTAAATTAACCGTAGAAAGTGCGGTCCGGGATGACCGTGGCAAAGAGGTGGCGAATCGTGCTACTGCGCGTTATGTCGGTCGCGATCGCTTTATCGGTTTAAAAGCCACCAGTTGGTTTATCACTGCCGGTCAAGCCGCTAAAATCTTGATGCTCGTAGTGGATGAAAAAGGCAATCCGGTGACCGGTAGCCCTGTTAAAGCTAAAATTGAACGACAAGACCTGAAAGCCGCTCGCGTGAAAGGCGCAGGTAACGCTTATCTCACTCAATACCAAGAAGAGTGGGTGTCGGAAGCCACTTGTGATGCGACTTCCACCACTGAAGCGGTACCTTGCACATTTACGCCGACGAAAGCTGGTGATTACAAGATTACCGCGACCGTGGATGATACCAAATCTCGTTCTCAGACCACCGAATTACGACAATGGTCGGTCGGTAAAGGCGAAGTGGTGTGGGCGTTGCCTACTGGTAATGGTTTAGAATTGAAAGCGGAGCAAGAAGGTTATAAAGTTGGCGAGACTGCGCGATATTTGGTTAAAAATCCTTTCCCTGGCACTCTGGCGTTAATTACGGTGGAGCGCTTCGGGGTTCTCAAAAGTTGGGTGAAGCAGCTAGAGAATAGCGTCGAAGTCATTGAAATTCCAGTCGAACCAGATTATTTACCTGGCTTCTTTGTGTCAGTGATGGTCACCTCTCCACGAGTGGAAAAACCGCTGAACCAAGACCAAGTGGACTTAGGGAAACCAGCTTTTCGTATGGGTTATGCTAAAACCATGGTGCTTGACCCCTATAAAGAGTTAGAAGTGGTCGTACAAAGCGATAAACCACAGTATAAACCGGGGGAGACGGTGACGCTTAATTTACAAGCTAAAGCGCGTCAAGCCGAAGTCAATGCGCAACCGTTAGAATTAGCGGTGACGGTATTAGATGAAGCGGTGTTTGATTTAATCGGCGCCGGTCGTAATTATTTTGACCCTTATCGCGGTTTTTACACCCTCGATGATTTAGACTTGTATAATTATAGTCTCCTCATGCGTTTAGTGGGGCGACAAAAATTTGAAAAGAAAGGCGCGAATGCCGGTGGTGATGGTGGTGGCATGGCCAATTTGGATATGCGCTCAGTATTCAAATATGTGAGTTACTGGGATCCTGCGTTGAAAACTGATGCCGAGGGGAAAGCGCAAATTCAGTTTCCGGTGCCTGACAATCTTACGGGGTGGCGTGTGTTAGCCATGGCGGTCAATCCCAATGACCGCATGGGGTTAGGCGAGGGGACGTTTAAAGTGAATCAACCGCTAGAATTGCGGCCGGTATTACCCAATCAAGTGACCACGGGTGACAGTTTTCAAGCGGGATTCAATATTATGAATCGCACGGAGCAACCACAAACGGTCAATGTCACCTTGATGGCGAAGGGAGCAGTGGAGGTTCCGGCCACCGATAAGTTAACTCAAACCCTCACCGCGGAGCCATTTAAACGCTACAATGTCTGGTTACCCTTGACTACTAAAGGTGCGGGGACTATTGATTTGACTGTCACGGCGACCATGGGGAGTGAACAAGATGGTTTGCAAAAGACGTTAACGGTGCAACCGCGTCGCGCTTTGGACACGGCAGCGACTTATGGTACCAGTACTGAGGAGACTGCGACGGAATCGATAGAATTTCCCAAGGAGATTCAGACCGGGGTAGGTGGGTTAACCGTGCAAACTTCTCCCACTCTCATTGGTGATTTGGAAGGTGCGTTTGCGTATATGCGCGACTATCCTTACAGTTGTTGGGAACAAAAACTCAGTAAAGGAGTGGTGGCTTCCCAATATAACAATTTACTGGATTATTTAGCGGACGATTTAACCTGGACCGAGAGTAAGCAGTTGCCGACAGAAACATTAGCACTGGCCGCCGACTATCAAGCCCCGAATGGTGGGATGTCACTGTGGTTAGCGAAAGATGATTATGTTAGTCCCTATCTCAGTGCGTATACCGCGTTAGCTTTCAACTGGTTGCGCGACAGCGGTCATGCGATTCCCGAGGCCGTCGAGAATAAATTGCATGAATATCTGTTGACTTTATTGCGACGAGATGTGATGCCCAGTGTTTACACCAAAAATATGTCCTCCACAGTACGTGCAGTGGCATTAGCGGCGTTAGCGAAACATCAAAAAATTGCGCGCGCTGATCTCAATCGTTATCAAGCACATTTGAAGAATATGGACTTATTTGGCAAAACCTTATTCTTGCAAGCCGCGTTACCAATTGCGGGGACCGACAAATTACGTACTGAGGTGGTCAAGCAGATTCTCAGTAATGTAGTGGACCAGACCGCGGGTAAAATTGCCTTTAAGGAGAGCTTAGATGACTCTTATAAATTTATCTTCAGCTCCTCATTGCGAACCCAATGTGCAATTCTTAGTGCGCTAACCCAATATGAGGAAGTGGCGCATAATGAATTGGTAAGTGATATTCCACTGAAGTTGGCACGTAATCTCACGGCAGCCCGTAAAGCGGGAGGTAGTTGGGGCAATACGCAAGAAAATCTCTTTTGCCTAAATGCTATGACTGATTTTATGCGCGTTTATGAAAAAGATAAACCAGCGGTGAAGGTGAGTGCCTTCCTGGATAGTGAGAAGTTGGGCGAGACGCAATTCGACGATGTGAAAAATCCGCCCGTCACGTTTACCCATGCGCTGGCCGACACCGACCCTGGTCGTCACGCCGAAGTTAAAGTCGAGCGCGAAGGTCAAGGACGAGTTTATTACACCGTGCGAATGAGTTACGCGCCCAAGGACGAGGTTGCCACGGCGGTAAATGCGGGCTTTGAAGTCAATCGTGAGTATGCTGTGGAGCGAGACGGTAAATGGAGTTTACTCAAAACGCCGATGGCACTGAAGACCGGTGAATTAGTTCGAGTAGATTTATATATTTCTCTGCCGGCCCCGCGCTATTTTGTAGTCGTCGATGACCCAATCCCTGGCGGGTTGGAACCGGTCAATCGTGATTTGGCCACCGCTTCGGAAATGGCTCTTCAGAAAGCGGAAGCAGCCACTTATCCAGAAGGCTCGGTCTGGTTTAAGCATCAGGAGGATTGGCGAAACTATGGGGATAGTTTTGACAACTTTTATCATCAGGAATTGCGCCACCACGCGGCTCGATTCTATGCTGATTATTTAGCTGCCGGCGATTATCATCTCTCGTATGTCGCTCAAGTCATTGCCTCGGGGGAATTTATAGTGATGCCGACTCTGGTTGAACAAATGTATGAACCGGAAGTCTATGGCAAAGCAGCCCCAGCGCAATTGAAAATCACACGGGTGGAAGATTAAACTTTTAGATTTGACAACTTTTTGAAAGTTGTCAAATCTTTTAGTTTTAACAACTTTTTGAAAGTTGTCAAATCTTTTAGTTTTAACAACTTTTTGAAAGTTGTCAAATCTTTTAGATTTGACAACTTTTTGAAAGTTGTCAAATCTTTTAGAATCTTTTCAACCTAAAACACTTCCTCCCGAAACTGCTGGTAAAATAATAACGTATTTTTCACCGCTTTCACCACGGCTCGTGGCGTAATCGTAGCCCCAGTTTGATGGTCAAACACTCCACCATCTCTTTTCACTTTCCAGTTTTCCTCTTTCGGATTACTTAAGGAGTGACCATTGAACCCTAAAATCCATGACGAGCGACGCAGGTTAATAATATCTCCTAACCCTGGTGTCTCTTGATGACTCACGACTCTCACGCCGGCTATCGTACCATCAGAACGAATTCCCACTAATAAGCGGATCATGCCGTTATAACCGTCCGGTGCCACGGCAGTAAAAATAGCGGCGACTGGTTGACCGTGGTGCCGGGCGCGATAAATTATCACCGGCTCGGCAGTCCCCAATAACGTTAGATTATTGACCTCACGAGTATCGGTAAGTAAATCGTTATCATAGTCTTGATGAGGTACAATATCGTTAAGACTGCGCAATAATGTCAGGCGTTCATTCTTTTTAATTTGCTCATGAGTCACTTGAAAACTTAAAGCGACTAACCCTCCTCCTAACACCGCAAACAGTGTTAACATCGAGGCGGCTCGAATCATGGTTGCTCTAAGCTCATTCATTTTGCTTGTCCAAATACTCGTGGTTGGGTATAGTAATCAATCGTCGGTGCGGCTAAATTCATCAATAACACGGCAAAGGCTATCCCGTCTGGGTAACCGCCCCAAGTGCGAATCACAAAAACCAGAATGCCAATCCCCAGGCCATAAATCAATCGTCCTTGATTAGAAGTGGCCGCCGTTACTGGGTCCGTCGCAATAAAAAACGCGCCGACCACGGCGCCACCGCTGAAAATATGGAATAACGGAGAAGGATGCGTACTGGGGTCAATTAGGAAAAACATTCCAGAAATCATCAATAAAGTGCCTAATATCGCCACTGGAATATGCCAGGTGATAACTCGTTGATAGAGCAACCACAGTCCACCTAAGATAAAGCCGCCGATAATCCATTCTACTTCCTTCGCGCCAAAGTAGCCAAATAAGGGATTAATTTTAATTTCGGTCACCGTATAAAATTGTTTGAGCGCAGTTTTCATAGTATCCAGAGGAGTGGCACTGGTGATGGCATCCAGAGGTAAACCGGCTAAAGTTTGACCATGAAAAATCATATTCATACTGTCTAATAAGCCAGGATGATAGCCACTCATAGAGGCTAAGGTGGGCCACCGACTCATTTCAGCAGGAAAAGAAATTAGGAGCATGGCATAACCGGCTACCGCAGGATTAAAAGGATTATGGCCTAAGCCACCATATAATTGTTTGACAAAAATAATCGCAAAACTGCTACCTAACACGGTGATCCACCAAGGAACTATCGGTGATAAGGCGGAAACTAATAACCAAGCGGTAACTAGCGCACTGCCGTCGGTCAGAACAGGACGGAGGGGACGTTGCCGTAACCATAAGATGACGGCTTCGGCCACAATGGCAGTGACACTGGCTATAAGGAGATTAATCACAATGCCCCAGCCCAAATAATAGACATAGAGCGTAAAGCCAGGAATCATGGCATATAATACTTGTCGCATGATGCCTGATACGCTTTTTGATTGGTACAAAAAAGGAGATGGTGACGTATTAAATTGCATAATTTTGAATAATTTTTAGATTTGACAACTTTAAAAAAGTTGTCAAATCTGGTTAGGGTTTTTAGATTTGACAACTTTAAAAAAGTTGTCAAATCTGGTTCGGGTTTTAGATTTGACAACTTTTTAGATTTGACAACTTTAAAAAAGTTGTCAAATCTGGTTCGGGTTTTAGATTTGACAACTTTTTAGATTTGACAACTTTCAAAAAGTTGTCAAATCTCGATTCATATTATATTAGCACTTCATAATTTTTACAAGACCGTTTAAGGCACGTTATTGAAATAATAAGTTTGAATTTGTTAGCTGGGCCTTGACAAAAAATACTGAAATCAGTTAATCTAAGCGTCAAGTTAAGTTAAGGTGGTATTTATCTCTTAAAAATCAGTAGGGTGGCAGAAGTAATAGTTCAAGGGTCCAAAGCGAGGCTTTGTCAGGTGACAGGGACCAAACTTCACTTTGGACTCATGGTCTGATACCATTACCTTTGCAACACTACCGACGAAACTTTCGGTCTATTTATCATTAACTATTTTCTGGAGGACATTATGGAAAAACCAGATACGGGTGAATCTTGGTGGAGTAGAATTTTTGGCGGAGGAAATAAATCTAGTCAAACCACTCCACCCCCTATTGTAACGACTAAACCGAGTGGTGGCAGTACCAATTTGCCTAGTACCGGTGGCGGACGTTTTTCTACTACTTATGAGAGAAATGATGCCACCATGTTGAAGCAACTTCAGGAAGCGTATAAGTATAAAAGTTTCATTGAAGAAGCGGCTCGACGTTATAATTTTCAAGCGGCGTTAATTTGTGGCATTGGCTCTCGTGAATCTCATTGGGGATTGGCCCTAAAACCCCCTGGGCCTGGTGGCCGTGGTGATTTTGCTCGGCGGCGGGCTAAGGGGAATAGATATACAGCCGAGCCACCGGATGGCCCAGGATATGGTCGGGGTTTAATGCAGATTGATTATGATTGGCATGAGTTTGCCCGCACTGGAGCTTGGGCTTCACCACGGGAAAATATTCTGTATGCGTGCGAAGTGCTCATAGAAGCTAAAGTTTTTGTCGAAAAGAATGCGTCTTTGTCGGCAGATTTGAAATTACGAGCCATTTTAGCGGCTTATAATGGAGGAGCCACTAATGCGTTGCGAGCAATTCAAGCGGGTCAAGATGTGGATGCAAATACCACCGGTAAAGATTATTCTAGGGATGTCTTAAGTCGTAGTGGGTGGTTTCAATTGCAAGGTTGGGCCTAAATAAACCACTCCCGCAAGCCCCCGAGCCCCCGTAGGGTGTATAAGCGAAGCGTCATACACCAAACCCGAAACGGTGCATGACGCTTCGCTTATGCACCCTACGTTACTTCCATGGTTTTTCTATAAATACCGTTCCACCAGTTCACAAATTTGCTTTTCTTCAAACTTTTTGGCTAACTGACGCACTTGATTGGTGAAAGGTCTCAACAGGGTTTCAGTGGCCTCTAATTCGTCTAATTGTTCTAAAATTCCAGCAATATCACCTATCATGATCAGATCATATAAGTCAGCCGCTTGTTTTGCGGAAGGACTCATTGTAATCCCTTCGTTAAATTCGTCAACTTCGCTGGTCGTCTGGGAAAATGTTTGCTCATGGCTCCAAGTTAAATTTAAATGTTTCTGCAATAACTCAAATAACGCTTCGGCCCGGAACGGTTTTGCAATGAAATCATTACATCCTGCCATTCTACTTTGCTGTTGGTGATACTCAAACACGCTGGCCGACGCGGCAATAATCGGGATATTTTCAAATTTAGGTATTTGGCGGAGCTGCCGGACCATTTCAAAACCATCCATAACCGGCATCACCAAATCGGTTATAATCAGGTCAGGACCCATTTCATGCGCCTTCTCTAAACCTGCTTGACCATGACTGGCTTCCACAATTTTAAAGCCCAGCGGGGTCAGTAAATTGTTCATTACCGAACGATTTTCCCATTTATCATCAACCACCAAAATTTGGTACGAGATACCTCCTTCGATACCAATGATAGTAGATTTTGGAACTTGCTGTGCGTCAACGAAATTGGGGACCTCCAGTAATTCCAGCGCCAGCCAAAAGATACTTCCCTGCCCCAACGTACTTTCAACGTGTAATTCGCCCCCCATCATTTCTACTAATTTTTTCGTGATCGGTAAACCCAGTCCAGTACCTTCCGCTTTATATTTTTCTTCACCAACTTGTTGAAATGGTTTAAATATTTTATCTATATCGGCTGGTGCAATACCGGCTCCGGTATCTTCCACTTGAAAGCGAATTTTTGCTTCATGATGACCAATTTTGAGCGTAACCCCTCCACTCGAAGTGAACTTGACCGCGTTTCCCAACAGATTAATCAGCACTTGTCGTAATCTTTTTTCATCCGCCTGGACCCCCAACGGTAAATGAGAAAGCGCTTCATAAATGAAAGCAATACCCTTTTGTTGCGCTCGCATTTGAAACAATTCGGTTATTCCTTGAATAAACTGATTAAGATTAAACTCAACGGGAGACAGTTCAATTTTACCCGCTTCAATTTTCGCCAGGTCTAATATATCGTTAATCAGTGTCAATAAATATTCACCACTACGGTGAATAATTTCAATCCCTTCTTGCTGTTTCGGGGTGAGGGTTTTATCGCGGAATAAAATTTGAGTATAACCCAAGATACCATTAAGTGGAGTCCGCAATTCATGGCTCATATTGGCCAGAAAACTGCTTTTCGCTTGATTAGCCAAGTCCGCTTGCCGTTTAGCTTGTTCAGCGATTGCTTTGGCCTGCTCCAACAAGTGATTGTGGTGCCATAACTCCTCCGTTTGCGTCTGCAATTCCTCATTGGCCGCCGCTAATTCTTCGGTTTGAACGGTGACTGCCTCCTCTAAACGTTGATTATATTCTTTAAGCAATTCTTCCGCTTGTTTGCGCTCCGTAATGTCGATCGCCGTGCCTAACACCCCAATCACTTGACCTTGAGCATTGCGTAAAGGAATTTTATTGGTCTCTACCCAACGCATACCCTCAGATTGTTTAATCGGTTCCACAATACGAATTTTAGGTTCATCACGACTCATCACCAAACTATCATCTCTGATATAATCTGGGGCAAATTCCTTCCAGACTAAATCAAAATCGGTTTTACCAATGATGTCAGTCGAATGTTTCAACTGATTTATCTGAGTTACTTTGTCATTACAACCCAAATAAACGCTATTAGTATCTTTCCAAAAAACCAGTTCAGGCAAACTATCAATTACTAACCGCAAAAATTTCTCTTGTTCATGTAATTCCTCTCTGGCCTCCTTTACCTGTTTGACCATCTGATTGAACGCGGTGGTTAATTCTCCAATTTCATCGCGAGAGACCACTACTGGTACCTCAACTTGGAAATTGCCTTGTCCTAACTGCAAAGCGGCAATTTTCAAAGCACTAATAGGTTGGATCGTGTTTCGAGTAATCAAGAATATCGCCACCATGGCCAGTATGAGTAATCCCATGCCAATGGCAATAACTTGGTTACGCAAGTGTTTAATCGAAGCCAACGCGGCCTGTTTCGGGTAATGAACAATGAGGGTCCATTCATTGCCTTTAAAGTCAAGGTAGCCTGGTTCTTTAGCCGTTATGTGGATAAAATTCTCGTGTGAAGAATCAACAATATTATGATTGGCGACTTCTGAAAATGAGATGAGTTGCCCGATAGTTGCTCGATTGTAGTTGGAATAAATCAACAGTCCGTTGCGATCAACGAGGTCAATGCGTGTTTGTTGTCCGTTATCGAAATTTTCTTCCAGCAGAGAAAACGCATAATAAATATTTTCTACCGGCATTCGCGCCACCACCGCGCCTACTATTTGATGGTTCTGATTTTTTACCGGGGCGGCAAAGAAAATTTGTAAACTTTTAAAATTAGGATCGACATTGACATCTCGTCCCAGGCTAACTTCGCCGCGTTCAAATACGTCTTGTACCCATGGCGACGCGGTGGCCGCTTGACCCAGAGAAAACCCTGCCGTATCTGCTACTCTTTGGCGATGGCTATCAAAAAACGAGAGCGAGCTGTAAATTCGATAATAATTGCGATAGTCTAACAGGAGTTGGGTAATTTCAGAGGTATTACTGCTGTTTTGGACCACCTGAGATTTTGCCATAATTTGAACATCACCGATTCTTTCAAATAGCATTCTATCGAGTCCCTCTACAGCGTAAGAGACACGCTCCTGTAAACGGTGCTCAATTTGTTGTTCGAGGGTGTGGATGCCGGTATAGTACAAAAATACATAAACCGGTACCGTGATACTTAAAACCGAGCCCAAGCATAAAAAAAGCAAGCGGGTAGCGAATTTCATTAATAGTTACCTCTCACCGCGGAAACAAATTGACCGTCGATAATTTTATCCAATGGTGGTTTTTGACGCAGTTGCCCCTTCTTATTATAAAAATCAATGGCGGTCTGTCCAAGCGTGAACAACGTTCCTCCCGGTTGAAACGCCTCAATATTTTCGGTTAAGTTCAAGGCATGAAGAGTTTTAAACCCAGCTTCCATTTCTGTAGCAGAGGTACTCGCCGCTTGTGCCATGATAGTAAATGCCTCTGTTGGATGAGTATCGATCCAGGTTCTGGCTTCCACCAACGCATTCACAACCCCCTGTACTTCCTGAGAACGCTGGTTAACGACACCCGCTTGAAAAACTAAAACATCGGTAATAATATTAGGAATATCTCCTGCTTTAGCTAGTACCTTAAAGCCTTCAGCAATGGCGCGAGAACTATACGGTTCGTAGGTATGTCCTGCGTCTATGTCACCTGATTTTAAAGCGGCCAGTACCTGAGATGATTCTAAATTAACGGCTTTAAATCCTCCTTCATGAATCCCAGTTCGTTCCAACATGGTAATGACAAATAGATGGGAAAATGTATTGAATCCTTCAAACGAGATGGTCTTTCCATTTAATTCACTCAAACTGTTGAATTCAGGACGACCGATGATCACATCAGCAGTTTCAGAATAGTTAATGCTATAAACGACCGTAGAAGGAATACCTTTTGAGGTAAACATAATGGCATCAGTAAACGGTACCAATAAACTTTCGGCCTGATTTGATTCATAAGCAAATGAAGCACTCGATTGGTTAGGAAAGAGAATCAATTCTACATTTACACCGTATTTAGTGAATAGCTTTTTTTCTTGAGCGATGAAGGCATAGACATGGCCAGGAAAGGTAGTCAGAGAGATTTTAATCGCTGATTGAGACGATGGAATTATTCCGGTGCAACTCTTTGATAAGCTCAGAGTCCCACCGCCTATGATTAAAATCGTCAGCAGAATAAAAAATAGAGTGCGGTTGGTGATGGTCATAGATTTTTCTCGGCTAGTTTTAATGAATTGATTATCAAGATGATAGGTTTATATCAGAGATTGCTAATATAAGTCAATCCCCCATTGATGTATGACCAAATAAAATGCTTTTCTAAAAGCCGCTGGCTTTTATTAATCAATAAGTCAGCGCGGCCAGAAAGTTTTCGAAAGCGGGGGGTTGTAAAAGTCATAGTAAAACAATAAGTTGGAGTCCGGAATTTATTCCGTCAAGAGGTTGGAGTCCGGAATTCATTCCGTCAAGAAGTTGGAGTCCGGAATTTATTCCGTCAAGAAGTTGGAGTCCGGAATTTATTCCGTCCCTGGAAACGGAATGAATTCCGGACTCCAACGGCAATACATGGAATGAATTCCGGACTCCAACGGCAATACA
>DZAL01000151.1 GCA_022729575.1 Thiomargarita sp. | reverse complement strand
TTCTGAGCGTGCATGTGTTACCAATTAGTGATAATTGGTAGCATAAATTTATCGGTGTCGTTAAAGGAAAAAAACCAAGAGGTTACTAGCCACTTGGTTTTTTTGGTTAATGAGTTGTTGGTAGCCATTCATTCGGTTTTTTATTTATTCACTGACTCCTTTATGTTCCCGCCAAAATTGGTCGGCAAACGCGACGACGGGGTGCATCGGCGCTTTAGGTTTATTGCGTAGTGGCATTCCTGCTTGTTGTGGTGTCCGGGCACCTTATGGTGATAGAGTCAGATGCTATTCACACCTGCCCCCCACCCCAAACCGTACAGGCTAGTTTCCCAGCATACGGCTTTCACGGTTGTTCGTTTAGAGGTTCCGGTTTTGCCGATTTGGAAAATCGGCTTTCAAACAACCCTAGAGCACTTCCACCAGACCAGGATCTGTTATGGGATTACTTAGGACCTCATCTTACGCACCACCACCCCTAGCCCCTCCTTGTTAAGGCGGGGAATATCCCCTGCGATTCAGGTAAGTACTGAAGCAGAAATTCGGCGGTATTTTCCCTCACCCCCGGCCCCTCTCCCAGAGGGAGAGGGGCGAAAGAACATACGAGAAAATTTATGCTTCCGTACTTAGTGCTTACTCCCCTCCTTACCAAGGAGGGGTTGGGGGTGGTTGAGTTAACCGTGCGTAAGGTGAGTTAGGACGTGTCAATTCACTTCTCCCATAACCGTGTAAACAATGACTCATCTATTCAGTTTTCAACTTTGAGGTTGATTAACTTTTAATTTTTCGGTAGTGATGCAATCTGGGTGATATGTTTACCCTCACCCCCGGCCCCTCTCCCAGAGGGAGAGGGGAGAAAACCACGGATTACGCCGTTCTCCCCTCTCCCTTTGGGGGAGGGGCCGGGGGTGGGGGGAAGAGTCTATCACCCACCTGGCATCACTACCAATTTTTCATTGTCTCAACTGTGTACTATTGCTCCTCTGTAAGATGACTTGGAGGTGGTCGGTAAAGACTTTAAACGTTCTTAGTTTCTCCAAAATTCACCTCATCCGGTACTTCATCTAATGAGTCTTTCCGTTAGTTTTAGGTTCTGACTATACCCCGATTACCATTCCGTCAACTTTTTGGGCACATCGCAACGGACCCAAAAGGGATACTGATAATTAGTTGGAGCAAGCAAGTGACGAGGCTTCAAACGTCAGTTCAGGCGTTGGCTTTAACCATGACTAACTCCCCAAGAGATGGCGGCTGATTGCTCCTCATACTACCGCCGATTCCCGCTTTTCCTGTAGCTATTCACCGCTGTCTATTTACCTATCACCGGCTTATACAGTAAGGGCTACATCTCGTTGACCATGTAGGTGGAATTTCACCACTCTTCATTAGACTATTACCGCGCACTGCGATTATTGCAAGGTTCACAAGCTGCCACCACATTGTCCCAAGTATGCTTTCCTCCCCATGATAGCGGTATCACATGGTCTAAAGTTAGTTGCTTGGGGCTGCCGCAGTATTGACATGAGTGTTTATCCCGACGTAAGACCTCACGTCGGGTCACTGCGGGCACTCGCCAAGATTTCTCAGTGTGATTAATTTTTAGGCGAATTTGTTGCGGGACTAATAGCACCATCGTCGGTGAATGAACGGGAATATGCTTAATATCGCCCACATCCAACGGCTCGGCTTTATCAGTGACCAGCAAAATAATGGCACGTTTGATATTAATTTGATTAATAGGTAAGTAGTTTTTCGAAAATACTACTACCGATTGTTTAAGTACGTCAGTAGTCACAATCTTCCTTCCTTTATACTTTCAGGCTAAGAAATTTCGCTCATGGCTAAACACCTGCCTAAAGTTTGGTGAAACCTAAGGATTAATGATGTCCTCAATAGTTTTTTTCTCTCAGTGTCTATTGGGAAAACCATTTCATAAAGTGTAGTTGATTATAAAATTTATGCAAGTATAGTCATTGTAAAATTCTTAAATGAAATAAGAATCAAGTAGTTTCAACTATTTGGTGCCGATTTTTTCTTACTGTTGCCGATTTTAGCTAAATTTCACTGAAAATTACTGTGACATGGTATTAAAAGATGTGCTACATTAGACCAGACTGAGGCATCAAAGGTCCGGAGTCCAAAACAAAGGTCCGGAGCTTGGAGAGAAAGCCTTAACTTATTTAATTGAATTGCCGTAAAGCACTTCCGATTTTTAGTGATGTTCGGGCACGGATGCCATTTTACCTACAAATACAAATGTATTATTTATTCATAACATAATTTTTTTAATTTAGTCATCATGGAAATTTTGAATCGAAACCTTCCATGAGTGTTAGCAATTTCTTATAGTTGTGTTATTATAAAAAGGTAGGCTAAATAGTGTCTGTAAAAACTTATAAATCCAATATGTAATAGCGAATTTTGGATTGTTGATTTGGTACGTAATCACTTGATTAAAAATAACTATTCCACTTGAAGGGGGTTAACTCTCAAATGAACCAGGCTTATCATGAAGCAGTGACGCAGATGGAAAAAATGCAGGTAAATCGTGAATATGTTTTAGGCTGGATGGGTGGTTATTTGCACAATCCCATGCGTGAAGAGCAACGGGTAACTGAGATTTACGAGGCGGGTTATGCGGATGGCCAAAAAGGGGCCAAAGGTAATTTTGCCAAATGGGCCAAGCAATAAGCTCAAAACTCACTTTGAAGACTTGATGTCTCAATCTAAAGATTTTCCAAATCTTCGAGATTTGGAAAATCTCGACTCGGTCTCAAGATTTTTCCAAATCTCGAAGATTTGGAAAATCCGAGTCCTTTCGATTTACGTATTAAAGGAGATACTTCCCATGCCACAAATTCGTATGTATAGCTCTAGCACTTGTCCCTATTGTATTCGTGCAGAAAATTTTTTGAATAAAAAAGGGGCAAAAGTTGATAAAATTCTGGTGGATAGTAATCCACAAGACATGCAGAAAATGAGGGAGATAACAGGACGACATACGGTGCCACAAATTTTTATTGGTGATACGCATGTTGGTGGCTATGATGATCTGGTGAAACTGGATTCAGAGGGTAAACTTACGCCTTTATTGCAGGCCAATTGAAAAATATAGTCCTAAGATTTTCCAAATCTTAAAAATTTGGAAAATCTAACAAAATTTAATTATTCAAATAGTATGGAAATAAGCTGATCCCTGCCTTTTCGACATTTCCTACCTGTTGTCACTTCCTCGTTTAATGTTATTAACTTATTGTTTTATTGTAATTATTTAAGTAAATCTCTTCACTCATTCCCAAAACTTTTATCACCCTCATTGATAGAGAAGTCTCCCAAAGGGGGAGTAAAAAATTAGTAACCGATATTAATGCCTACTTATTTAATCTATCTTAATCATATCATAATTACCTGAATTATTTATATGTAAGCAGACGACTTGATTCTGTAACGCCTTGTTGTTAGAATTACACAAGTTGTCAGATTTAAGTCACACTAAGAGAAACTAAATAATCACACAACAATACCTTTTAAGTTTGTTAGGTTTAGCTAATTAATACGCTTCAGACCCAAACTATTTAAACTCAGTTGTGGTAAAATTAATACAACATAGAATATCACGCATCAAAACCAATATTCACATTAATAATATGTACGTTTTTTTAACCGTCCAGTGGTGTATGGTTGTTTAGTTCACTCTACCAATTTTAAAAATATACTTGTTATCATCTCACCGTAAAGGAATATATCTCATGTTTGATAGCTCTGGTCGCAAAATTTTGCTCGGAGTGGTCACCGGTACACTGCTGTCCGTAGCAATCACTACCGCCTTGGCCGCTAATGATAGACAAACCTTTCATCTGCTCGATTCTGAGGGTAAACCCGTCATGACACAACGTGAAGGAGAATGTGTCTCTACACCTAATACGCCTAATGACCCCACTAAGATGTTTAAAGAATGTGGTGACATTGGTGATAAAGATGGTGATGGGGTGCCTGATGATGAAGACTTATGTCCTGATAATACTCCTGAAGAAAAAGCTAAAGGAGTTTATGACAATAATCAACCTCCTAGAAGTCCAAACAATAAACCGACCCAACGTCCTTGCGATAAAATAGGTTGTCCTATCGATACCGACGGCGATGGAGTGCCCGATTATGGTGACGATTGCCCAGACACTGCCGCCGAGTACGTGGTTATGCCGCCGGCGTGTGCCAGAAACGAATGTGTCAACGAGCGTGGTTGCGTGGCTGATAGCGACAATGATGGTATCATTGATTGTAAAGATGCTTGCGCCGATACCCCACCAGGAGCGCAAGTGAATGAAGTGGGTTGTACTGGAGAAAAGCCGAAGTGTATAAACGAAATCACTTTGAGCAGTTCAACGCTGTTTGATTTTGATAAATGGGTCTTGAAAGCCGCAGGCAAGATAGCATTGGATCAAATCATCGAACAGATCCGTGGCCAAGGTGACAATTTCAATACGATGTCCGTCATCGGTCATACCGATCCCGTGGGCAGTGACAAATATAACTTAGGCTTGTCCAAGAAACGGGCGAAAGCAGTGGCTGATTACCTAATGGCAAACGGTATTCCTGGTAACAAACTGATGCAAGAAGGTAAAGGTGAGTCCGAATTGCTCCCACGCGAGCCAGGCGAATCCACCAGCAACTGGCATTCCAGATGTCGTCGTGTCGTTGTCACCTACACGCTCCACAAAAATGCCGAAGGTGAAGTGTGTACTAATCAGTAAATCAGGCCAATGGCGATTTGACCACTCAAGATTTGACAACTTTCAAAAAGTTGTCAAATCTAAATCTCATTGACCACTCAAGATTTGACAACTTTCAAAAAGTTGTCAAATCTAAATCTCATTGACCACTCAAGATTTGACAACTTTCAAAAAGTTGTCAAATCTAAATCTCATTGACCACTCAAGATTTGACAACTTTCAAAAAGTTGTCAAATCTAAATCTCAATAAGGCTTTCAAATGAAACTCCTCGTCACCGGCGGTGCCGGTTTTATCGGCTCCGCTGTTATACGCTATCTGATTCAAGCAACCAACGTTACCGTCCTGAATGTCGACAAATTAACTTATGCGGGCAATCTGGATTCATTATCGGCGGTGGCTAATGACCCGGCTTATCACTTTTCTCAAACCGACATTTGCAATGCCAAAGCGTTACCACAACTATTTACCGAATTTCAACCCGACGCGGTCATGCACTTAGCCGCGGAATCCCATGTTGACCGCTCTATTGATGGTCCGGCCGAATTTATCAATACCAACATTGTTGGCACTTATACCCTCCTAGAAGTGGCCCGAAATTATTGGCAAAGCCTGCCTCATGAAGCAAAGCATAAATTTCGCTTTCACCATATTTCCACTGATGAAGTCTATGGTAGTTTAAGTGATACTGGTGCGTTTACTGAAGACACACCTTATCGTCCTAACTCACCTTATTCTGCCAGTAAAGCCTCCTCTGACCATTTAGTCAGAGCTTGGCATCACACCTACCAATTCCCCGTAGTGACTACCAATTGCTCTAATAACTACGGACCTTATCAATTTCCGGAAAAATTAATTCCTTTAATCATTCTCAATGCCATCGAAGGTAAGCCCCTGCCGGTTTATGGCAAAGGTGAAAATATTCGCGATTGGCTTTATGTAGAAGACCATGCCATCGCACTTTATCTCGTGCTCACCCAGGGAAAAATCGGAGAAACTTACAATATTGGCGGACATAATGAACAAACTAATTTAGCCGTAGTGCAACAAATTTGTGCGCTACTGGATGAAATGCGACCCCTGGCTTCATTGCAATCACATCAACAATTAATTACTTTCGTCACCGACCGCCCAGGCCACGATTTACGCTATGCCATTGATGCCAGCAAAATTCAACGCGAATTGGGATGGCAACCACGAGAGTCATTTGAAACCGGCTTACGCCAAACGGTACTATGGTATTTGGAAAATCAATCCTGGTGGCAACGGGTCCGAGATGGTAGTTATCGTGGGGAGAGATTGGGATTGAATCGGTAGTCAGTACCACCCTGTTGGCCTCACTGCCATTAAGTCAATCCGGGTTGGAGTCCAAAGCTTCAGCTTTGGACTCCAACGCCGTAACCTTTTCTCGTTCCCAGCGCCAGCGTCACTGCCATTAAGTTAAGCTAAAGTTACGGCGTTGGAGTCCAAATCTTCAGATTTGGCAACGCCGTCTCACCTTAGCCAATCTCGTCCAAATCTGAAGGTTTGGACTCCAACGCGGCTTAACTTAATGGCATTGAGCGCCAGCGTGGGAACGAGATAAACCGCAGGGATAACACCCCTCGAAGGGGTGTTATCCCTTAAACCTCGGAAGGAGGGGAGTGAGGCGAGGTAGTTGACCTATCAAATTATACTATACTTATTCACTCACCTTACGCACGGTTAACCCAACCACCCCCTGCCCCTCCTTGGTAAGGAGGGGAGTACATACCACTGGCACCGCCAGGGATACTCCCCTCCTTGGTAAGGAGGGGAGTACATACCACTGGCACCGCCAGGGATACTCCCCTCCTTGCTAAGGAGGGGTTGGGAGTGGTGGTGCGTAAAGTGAATTATTCACTCCCAGTTAACAGTTTTGGCTCGGTCCATTTACTGACAATGCTTAATAACAAGCGCCGCCGGTCTTCTAAAATAATTCGACTAGCCATCATCTGAACATCGAAAGACTGTCCATTACGGTGTTGCTCTCCGCGCCGTTTTAGTAAGGTAGGTTCATCGTGAGTCATTAATAGACTATAATATTCTCGCACCGCATCATTATGAATGGCACTGGGTAACACGAAAGTAAAAGGTTGTCCAATCAGGTCTTCTGGTCGATAACCATAAAATTCCGCATAAGCACGATTGACTTGTAAAAATCGCCCGCGATCATCGGTGAGACAGATACCTAATTTAGCTCCCTCAAAGACCGCGGCAAATAAGTTATCGTTATCCCGAATATTATATTCAGTTTGACGACGACGAGAAGCATCTTGTCCTAAATACCAAGTTTGCCACCCTGGAATTGGAAACCATTTGGCCACACTATACCATTGAATAATTTTGACTTGACCACCTTTACAAGTCAACCGTGATTCCCAACTACTTTCGCCCTCTGCTATGGTTTCCCAGCGAGTCAGCATTTTTTGTCGCTCCGGCACCTCTGGATAAAGTAATTCCAAGGCTTTACTATTTCCTAAAATATCTCGGGCCGCATAACCGGTGATTTCCTCACACTGTCGATTCCACACCGCTATTTTTCCCTCCTGGTCGATGGCATTCAGCATCATCGGCATATTTTCTACCACTAGGTGCATACGCTCCTCACTAGCCTGTAAATACACTTGAGTTTGCCGGTAATCAGTGATGTCGATCGCAAACACAATGACTCCGATGATATTATTTTGCGGATCCCGATAAGGAATTTTATCAATTTGTAGCCAGCGCATTTCTCCCAACAAGTTACGATAAGATTGGGTGATGCTATGCTGTGGACGACCTGACTGAATCACTTCGTCACAATCAGTGAGTAACTTGACTTGCTCATCAGCCGTATGAAAGGCTTGAGTCGCCAACTTATTAGCGCGTAATAATTGATTATTTTGGTCACGGTACCAAATCATGGCCGGCACCGTATTGAAAATCATCTGGTGTTCTTCCCATTGATTATGTAGAGTTTCCCACATTTGTTTACGTTCACTAATATCGTGCATGAGACCAAAAATAAATAAAATTCCACCCTTCGCATCTCGTACCGCATCAATTCGTTGCCAAATGGGTAAATTGTGGTCTGTCGAATTTAAGATTTCTAATTCACCTTCCCAACTGCGGCCCGCGGCAATAGCTATCATTATTTCACGCTCCCACACTTTTACACTATGTGCCGGATAGTATTCCAATACATTCGTTTGTTTAGACTCTTTAGCCGACCGTCCAAAGAGCTTTTCGAACGCAGGATTGACATAAACCAATTGATGGTCAGTATTGCTAACGACGATGGCCTCTTCAGAAGATTCAATGATGGATTTGAATAAGCGTAAATGTCCTTGCGCTTTCTTCCGCTCGGTGACATCAATCCCGACCGCAAAGAGAAAATCTAACATACCATTGGCTTTGACGACCGCCCGGCTGTGCCATTCTACCAGCAATGGCTTGCCATTTTTACTGAGCACATGGTATTCTAATAGAGAGGGCTGCATCGTTTTGGTAAGATTTTCAAATTCCGCTGATACCAAGGGTCGTTCATTTTTAGACACTAAAGTAGTTAAGAAATGAATATTCAACATGTCTTCTAAGCTATAGTCTAAAGCACTTAGCATAGCTTTATTAATCATCCTAATTTTGCCATCGGGATTGATCGCAAAAAAGAAGGCCGGTGAAGCTTGTACCAGGGTATTGACAAAGTCACGTTCGGTTCGCAAAGCTTCTTCGGAGGCTTTGCGCTCAGTAATATCTCGTAAGGTGGCACAAATGAGGGAACGACTTTGGAACAAATAAGTATTACCGGTGCTAATTTCTACTGGGAATACAGTCCCATCTTTTTTCTTATGCCAACGCAATGGAATATGTTGCATTCGTTTGGTGGGACTACCAAAAGCCGCCCGTTTTTTAACCGGTTCCGCCGACACATCCTCCGTGGTCATTTGTAACCATTCTTCTTTGGTGTAGCCATATAAGTCAATAGTCGCTCGATTGACATCAAAAAATTGTTGCGTATTGGCATCAAATACCACCGTCGGATTAGAAGCGGCTTCAAATAGTTGACGATATTTGGATTCACTTTCCCACAGCGTAGTTTCAATACGTTGCCGCTCGGTAATATCACGTACCACAATCATTAAGACTTGCTTCCCTTTCCAGATAAAGGGACTCGCGGTAACTTCAACTGGAAAGACCGTACCTTCTTGCTTTTTGTGATATTGCATAGAAGTGTATTTTAGACCTTTTTTAATCGTTTTTGCAGTCTTTTCCGGTTGTGCCGACAGTTCAATTTTTTTAGTTTTGAGGAGCTGATTACGGGTGTATCCATACATCTGGGAAGCCGCTTTATTGACATCCAAGATGTCAGTGGTATTAGTATCAACCACAAAAATGGAATCTGGCTCAGTATCCATCAGTTGCCGATATTTTTTCTCGGTCTCCTGTAATTCCTCTTCAATGCGACGCGGCTCCGTGACATCGACGTGGGTGCCGACCATCCGATGCGGTTTGCCGGACGGGTCTTTAACCATGACCGCACGGCTGAGGATCCAACGATAGTTACCATCTTTGTGTTGTAAGCGATGAATATTTTCACAAACTTGAGTTAAACCTTCTCGATGGTTTTGAATATCGGCTATAACCCGTTTATAATCAGCGGGATGAATCCGTTGATGCCAACTGTCAACGTGATTAACTAATTCATGCTCATTAAATCCCAGCATCGCTTTCCAACGAGGAGAAAAATTCACTTCGTTGGTTTGTAAATCCCAGTCCCATAGATCATAATTATTGTCTGATACTCCTCCTCCTACTGGATGTTGTTCTGCACTTTGTCGTAATGCTTGTTCAGATTCTTTATAAACCGAGACATCCGAAAACGAAATGACTACGGCATAAGGCGTAGTCACATCATCTCGCCAAAGCGGATAAGTGTTGATTCGTAACCACAGTACAGTTTCATCCGGTTTGACGATACCCATCACCACGTCAGCATACGATTGACCTGTGCGTAAGGTACAAATGGCCGGATGAGTTTCCGCAGGAAAAGGGGAGCTATCTTCATGAATAGTACGCCAGTCTGGATCCACTAAAGTCCAGCCCATCATTTGCTCGGCAGATAAATTTAAAATACGTTCGGCACTGGGGTTGCTGGCCCCGATGGTACCATTGGCATATTGTAAAACCACTCCTTCATGTAGTACGCTGATCATCTCATCTGCAATCATTGGTTGCTCACGGGCCGTCACGTCCATACCAACAATGTAATAGGCATATTCTACCGAAGCGGCACCATTAGTTTCCCACAAAATACTGCGATAAGCGCCGTTGTGATGGCGGAAACGACAAGCGAAAGAGACTGAGGTTAAACCTTCGTTAAGTTGGTCAAAATAATATTGGGTAGAAGAGAGGTCTTCAGGATGCACAAAATCTAGGAAGTTTTTAGCCAATAATTGGCCGGTGGACAATCCCAGGGATTTTTCCCAGGCGGAATTGACTTCCTTAAACTGGCGATCAGAATCTAAAATGCCAAACATCGCCGAGGAGCGCCAGAAGAAACGGGAATGGCGAGGATTATTTACGGGCATATTGGTTTCCTAACACAACAACGAGGCAAATTAATAATGTGGAGTAACGCGGCTGGTGCTACTTTCAGTAGTCATATCCTAAAATAGCAATTACTTTACCAAACAGCCTGCGATAAACTTCTTAAGTTAATTGTCAGCATAAGTGATTACTTGAGTAAAGATAGATTTTTAATTTTAAATAATGAATAATATCAATTCACTGAAACTTTCATAAGAAATGATAGCATCATCTGTCTGCAATGCCGATCTCCAAATATTTATTTGGGGTATCTATGCAGTTTTTATCAGATATTTTCGATGTTTAATAGCAACTCGACTGACATTTCAATAACGGGTCGTTAAAAATCCACAAATATTATTGTTGAGAGTAATAACTTATGTGAGTTTATCCAATTATAGCGGTAAAGTTAGGAAAATCTGAATTTTACTGGCAGGTAAAAATTATAACTATATGAATAAGTGGTAAATATTTAAAAATAATGCTCAATTTCACTTATTTTTCACGATTTATTTCTCTAAAAAGAGTGTAACATATACGTTATTTTAAAAGTGAGCAGTCTGATTGATTATCTTTAGACATTATTTGGCTTATGAATTAATTTAGCAGGGAAAATATGCCTTTCCTACCATTAATTATGCAAGGTAAAACTATTTTAAGTATCTAAATTTGGTCTAGTTTTAACTGGCTAAAGGCATAAAATGAGGCGTGATAATTTAGGTCATTTTTTCTTAAGAAGAAGTATTGGCAATGACCTTAACCCAACTGATTTGAGTTTTGCCGTTTACTTTTGTCGTTTGATAAACGACTTGTTGCCCTTGAATTAAAACTTTAGGGCTATTTTTTTGTACCGTGATAATGTTGCTGAAATGCACAAATACTTCTTCACCACCATTGCTTGGAATAATGAATCCAAAGCCTTTTACTCGATCAAACCATTTTACCGTGCCAGTGTATATGGGTACTTCTGTAGTAGCTTGCACTTCAGAGAAGTTTAAGCTAAACAGTAAAATCAAACTAAAAATTAGTGAAGTTAGAGAAAATTTTATCATATCGCATTTTTCAGTGGAAGTTGTACTTGACACTGAATTTTATGCAATAAATATTCCATTAAACATTAAAATTAGGAACTCACCTTACATATACTCTTAAGAGAAGAAATGTTGGAGTAGAGGCTTTAGCCGCACTGCCATTAAGTTAAGCCGCGTTGGAGTCCAAACCTTCAGATTTGGACGAGATTGGTCAAGGTAAGACGGCGTTGCCAAAGCTGAAGCTTTGGACTCCAACGCCGTAACTTTAGCTTAACTTAATGGCATTGAGGCTTTAGCCGCACTGCCATTAAGTTAAGCCGCGTTGGAGTCCAAACCTTCAGATTTGGACGAGATTGGTCAAGGTAAGACGGCGTTGCCAAAGCTGAAGCTTTGGACTCCAACGCCGTAACTTTAGCTTAACTTAATGGCATTGCGGCTAAAGCCTCTACTCCAACCGGTTGATTCTCGTTCCCACGCCAAGCGTGGGTTGGAGTCCAAGACATGTCTTGGACTCCACGCGGAGCGTGGGAACGAGCAGAAATGCAGTGGTGTGCATAGAGTAGCCCTTTGGGAGAGGGTAAGGGACAATACCGCCGAATTTATGCTTCAGTACTTATGCACCCATTCCCATTTTTTCTATTAACCGCGATAGGTTTTCCGTGGTAGGAACAGTTTGACCTATTAAGTAAGAATAAAGGTCAATATCTGATAATTCGAGCAATTCCTTAAAAGTTTGTTGCTCTTGGGGCGAGGCTAGTAAATATTGATATTCCAAATAGTGAGTCAGCACTAGGTCTAATTCTTTCATCCCCCGCCGACATTGCCATTTGAGTTGAGATAATTCAGACATAAAGGTAGTGAACACACCGAAAGTAACAGCCCAAAAGTTTCGAACTTTCGGAAAATTAGTTAATAATTCAACCTTGCTAAGGAGGGGTTAGAGGCAATGCCATTAAGTTAAGCTCAAGTTACGGCGTTGGAGTCCAAAGCTTCAGCTTTGGAAACGCCGTCTTACCTCAACCCGTCTCGTCCAAAGCTGAAGCTTTGGACTCCAACATGGCTTAACTTAATGGCATTGAGGGGTTTAGGGGGTGGTAAACTCCCCTCCTTGCTAAGGAGGGGTTGGGGGTGGTTATTAACGACGACGGACCAACATCTTTTTGATTTCAGAAATCGCTTTCCCTGGATTCAAATTTTTTGGACAGGTGTTGGTGCAATTCATAATCGTGTGACAACGGTAGAGCCGGAAAGGGTCTTCTAAATTATCCAACCGCTCGCCCGTCGTCTCATCCCGACTGTCAACAATCCAGCGATAAGCCTGGAGCAAAGTAGCAGGTCCTAAATAACGGTTGCCATTCCACCAATAACTGGGGCAACTGGTGACACAACAAGCACAAAGAATGCACTCATATAAACCATCTAGTTTAGCCCGGTCTTCCTTGGATTGTAGCATTTCATGGTCCGGGGGCAACGCGCTTTGAGTTTCCATCCACGGTTTGATGCAGGTATATTGAGCATAGAAGTAGGTGAGGTCAGGAATGAGATCTTTAACTACTTCCATGTGTGGCAATGGATAAACTTTGACCGATCCTTTAATCTCTGCAATCGGTTTAGTGCAGGCTAAAGTATTTTTGCCGTCGATATTCATGGCACAAGAGCCGCAAATACCCTCGCGACAGGAGCGACGGAAAGTCAGCGTAGGGTCAATTTCATTTTTGATTTTGAGCAAAGCATCGAGCACCATCGGTCCGCATTGATCCAAATCCACTTCATAAGTGTCCATTCGAGGGTTATCGCCGGTTTCCGGATTCCAGCGATAAATCATAAACTTCTTAACGTTTTTAGCCCCTTCCACGGTGTTAACAAGTTTGCCCTTCTGAATTTTGGAATTGGCTGGGAGTGTAAATTGAGCCATTTGATTCCTCTTGTAATATTCGGTTTAGTATCGTTAGTAAACTCTTAGTAAACCCGTGGTTGCGCTGGAATCACTTCCATTTCCGTGGTAAGGGTGTACAGGTGGACCGGACGATAATCAATAGTGACCTTCCCTGTCGCATCCAGCCAGGTCAGAGTATGTTTCAACCAATTGTCATCATCACGTTTCGGATAATCTTCGCGGGCATGGGCCCCACGGCTTTCAGTACGATTGAACGCGGCTTTAATAGTGACGACCGCTTGGGAGAGGAGATTTTCTAACTCTAAAGTCTCAACCAAATCAGAATTCCACAATAATGAGCGGTCAGTGAGATTGACATCGGCAAACGAATCCAGAATTTTCTCCATCTTCTCCACTCCCTCTTGCAAGGTTTCACCAGTACGAAATACCGCCGCATCGGCTTGCATAACACGCTGCATATCAAGACGAATCTCGGAAGTTCGCAAACTACCCTTAGCATAACGAATTTTATCGAAACGAGCAATGGTCTCGGCACCAGCATTTTTAGGTAATGAGCGGTGAGGGGCATACCGAATGAGAGTTTGGGAACATCGAATCGCCGCCGCCCGGCCAAACACGACAATATCCAATAATGAATTAGAGCCTAAACGATTGGCCCCATGTACCGACACACAAGCACACTCACCGATAGCCATTAAACCATTAACCACGCGATTAGGATTGCCCTCTTTGAGAGTCACCACTTCCGCATGATGATTGGTAGGAATCCCGCCCATATTATAATGGACCGTCGGTAACACCGGAATCGGCTCCTTAGTCACATCCACCCCGGCAAAAATCCGCGCCGACTCAGCAATGCCGGGCAATCTTTCGTGAATAATATCCGCCCCCAGGTGTTGCAAGTGTAAGAAAATATGGTCTTTTTGTGTACCCACCCCGCGACCTTCACGAATTTCTATAGTCATGCCACGACTAACCACATCACGAGAGGCTAAATCTTTCGCATTAGGCGCGTAACGTTCCATAAAACGTTCCCCCCGCGAATTGGTTAAAAAGCCACCTTCACCGCGGACCCCTTCCGTAATCAAACATCCAGAGCCATAAATGCCAGTTGGGTGAAATTGAACAAATTCCATATCTTGCAACGGCAAACCGGCTCTGAGGACCATGGCATTACCGTCACCGGTGCAAGTATGGGCCGACGTGCAAGAAAAATAAGTGCGCCCATAACCCCCCGTAGCTAAAATCACCATGTGAGCACTGAAGCGATGAATGGTGCCGTTAGCAATATTGAATGCTATCACCCCACGACAAACGCCGTCTTCATCCATAATAAGATCGAGAGCAAAGTATTCAATAAAGAAATCGGCTTTATGTTTGAGAGCTTGTTGATACAAAGTATGAAGGATCGCATGACCGGTACGGTCGGCGGCCGCACAGGTGCGTTGCGCAATGCCTTTGCCGTAATTAGTGGTCATGCCACCGAAGGGACGTTGATAAATCGTGCCCTCATCCGTGCGCGAAAATGGGACTCCATAATGTTCTAATTCAATCACCGCAGGCACCGCTTCGCGGCACATATACTCAATAGCATCCTGGTCGCCTAACCAGTCAGAGCCTTTGATGGTATCATAAGCGTGCCAGCGCCAATCATCTGCGCCCATGTTGCCCAGTGAAGCACTCATGCCTCCTTGAGCGGCAACCGTATGACTGCGGGTGGGGAAAACTTTGGTAATACAAGCCGTGGCAAAGCCTTTTTCGGCCATCCCAAAGGTAGCTCGCAAGCCCGCACCACCAGCTCCAATCACCACGGCATCATATTTATGGTCAATAATTTCGTAAGCAGCAGTCAAGTTAACCTCCTAAAGAGATGCGTAAAATGGCCAAAACACAACTGATAGAGATAGTGATGACCACAAATTTCATAGCTACCATAGAGATAGTTTTGACAATTTCGTGGTGGACATAATCTTGTAGCACTTCGCGTAATCCAGAATGGGCATGATGGAAGAGCATCAAGAATAACAAAATCAATCCTACGGTATGCCATGGGATACGAATCCATAGAATCACTGTAGGGTGATCCGCACTGGCCAAGTAAATAATGGAATAGACAAACCATAATAATAACGGTATCAAAGCCATTGCCGTGAGACGTTGTGCAATAAATTCCTCGGTCCCTGCTCTAGCCGAACCTAGTCGACGAACTCGTGCTAAGGGTGAACGTAATTGCATCACACTCCTCCATTTTTCATCAGAGCTAATCCCCAGGCTAATCCAGTTAATACTAGAGTAGCAACCCACACGAAATAACCGGAAGCATATACCGTTTTAAGTTCAAACCCGTAACCCGCATCCCAAAATAAATGGCGGACCCCGTTGCAGAGGTGGTAAAACAGGGAAAAAGACCAGGCGAATAAGATAAGTAGCCCAAAGGGAGAGCTTAATAGATGTTGGGCTTGTTGATAAGCACCTGGCCCCACGGCAACTGCCATAAGCCAATAAACTAAAACTAAAGTGCCCATAACCAGAAAAACACCGGTAGCACGATGGGTAATTGACATAATAGCGGTCAATTCCCACTTATATATTTGTAAATGCGGCGAGAGTGGTCGCTGATATTGCTGGATTGCCATATTGATTTCATCCTCAATAATAAGACAGTTGACCACTTTCAATTTTCAACTTTTAAAAAGTGGTCAACTCTATTTTTAAATCGATATTAATTTATAGATAAATGTTGCAGTGCAATAAGATACTTGCTTTGTTATCACTATGCAATAGATTTATGCTACTACGCAAAAAAAATTTTTACGTAAAAAATAACCGATTGAGATTTAACAATTTTTAAAAATTACCGGCAGTTCCTACCAGCCATGGAGGTATTAATCTCCAGATGCCAACTTTCCGAAACCTGGCAGGTGCTAAGTTTCCTAAAACTTTGAGGTTTAGGAAACTTTGGGTAGTCCCTACCAACTAATCCAGGTGCTAACTTTCAGAAACCTTACCAGTTTTAGGTTTCCTAAACCTCACCGGTTGAGGAAACCTCGGCG
>DZAL01000150.1 GCA_022729575.1 Thiomargarita sp. | reverse complement strand
ATGGTTTTCTCCCCTCTCCCTCTGGGAGAGGGGCCGGGGGTGAGGGCAACTCTATCAATATCACCCAGATTGCATCACTACCCATTTTTCATTCTCAATTCACAGGAACTTCACTATGAATATTTCGACTATGACTGACAATTCATCGCCAGGGTTAAAAACTATGTATGCTGAAAAATTAATTTTAGAAACCGACACCCACGGCTATCTGAAACAACTGCCCAGGTTGCCGCCCAATGTGCAATTGGAAGCGATTTTCCTGGTACTGACAGAATACTCACAACCCTCCTCCTCCATACCACGGCGCAAACCTTCCCCCAAAATTGTAGGTCAGGGGCGAATTCTAGGGGACATTGTCGCACCCGTAACTGCCCCGGCAGATTGGGAGGTGCTGACATGATTTTATTGGATACTCATATCTGGTTACGCTGGCTATTACCAACCGCACCTCTCTCCATCAAACTGGTGAAGAAAATTGAACAGGCTGATGTCGTATTCATTTCCGCCATTTCTTGTTGGGAAATCGTGATGCTGGTGCAAAAACAGCGGATAGTGCTTGAACAGCCGATTGAACAATGGTTAGCCGAAGCCTCCGCAGGTTCAGGGGTGGAAGTGTTACCCATCACCTGCCAAATTTCCCGTGTAGATGGTACCTTGCCAGAGCATCACAAAGACCCAGCCGACCGACTCATTATTGCTACTGCGCTTTGCCATGATTTACAGTTGATGAGCTTGGATCGCATGTTTTCTGCCTATCAAGAATTGATGGAACGGTTGATTGCAGGATAGCAAGTGAGTTAGACCTACGAGGTCTCGAAGACCTCGTAGGTGGTGGGCAACCAAAATACATTGCCCCATATCTATCAACTTAAGCAATTTTGCAGCCAGCGTAGGGTGGGCAAGTGTTTATTTGCCCACCGTTACTCTGGAAAGAGGTGGGCAACGATAAACCCGTTGCCCACCCTACCTGACTGATTGTGATGATTAAACCAGAATTTTGGTGGGCAACGCTTCGCTTTGGTCCATCTTGCTTGGCTGGACTAGAGGCTTTAGCCGGTAAAAGGTGGTACGCGGTTCCAGTCAGTGGAGGGTGGGTGGGCAACAATAAAACGGTTGCCCATCCTACCTGGCTATAAGAGGAGGCATCGAACCTGACTCAATTAACTTCTAACTCCTAAATGACTAATGCGGTTAGCAACTTCACGGAGAAACTCCGCATCTTGTAACAAAGCCATTTTTATGACTTCCATTTCTACGGACGGTTGTTGTGCCACCGTAGGTTGAAGAGTTTGACGAAGAGTCTGATTGACCAACGTCTGGAAAGATAAAGCGGCTGAGTTATCGGCCTTCGCTTTGAAATAAGTGGCTAAATCTTCATCTAGGGCCACCGTGATGTTTACCTTAGCTTCCTGTGAACTTTGTCCTTGTAAGCCAGGTAACATACCACGTCGTTTGATTTGAAGAGTGGTTAAATCATATTCTTTTCGCATAATCTTGAGCCTCTTTACGTGTGGCACGCCTTGCCGAAATAAGGCGAATAATCAGGTCCTCCCGCAGAGTGTAACACACCACCAGTAGTCTCCCTTGCTTAGAGTGACCTAATAAGATTTCTCGATCTTCATCTTCACTGTGGTCGGCATCGTAAAACGCTACTTGTCTCGGGTCATAAAAACAGGTTAATGCCTCCTGAAAACTGACTCCAGGTTTGTGTTCATTCTGTCGGGCTTTATGTTCATTCCATTCAAATTGCATAGTCGGTTAGCTTGGTCACTCAATACGTGGCATCATTTAAGAAATGTTAACATAGTTTGAATAAATGTCAAGTCTCAAAATGTAAAATGTAAACAGAATAATACAGATTAATCGGGAGAACAGGGTTAAAAATCAAACGATCTCAACAATTTTGTGAAATCCTGTTCCAAATAAAAAAAGCGACTATCGCTATTACGATACCCGCCGGTGTTGGAATAGAGGCTTTAGCCGGTGAAAGGTGGTACGAGGTTTCAGTTGGTGGAAGGTGGGTGGGCAACAATAAAACGCTTGCCCATCCTACCTGGCTGTGGTTGGACTAGAAGCTTCAGCCGGTGACAGGGGGAGGCAGTTTGGTCACCCTCTCTCTCTGGCTTCTCTGACATAACTGACAATTTCGGCGCGAGTCAGATTCGGTTTGGCTAACGTGTTGGGCCTATTCGCCAGGAATTGAATAGCAAACATTTCACCATTCTGGTTGGTTACCATCACCTGGTTATTCTTAGCTTCTTCTAAGAGTTGGGCAAACTGTTGAGAAGCTTCTTGAAAAGTATAAACGGACATGATTACACCTCAATAGTTGTAATATTCAAGAGTTTCGCTTTGGTTTGCATTTGTTTGTCGAGGGTAAGCAAAGGTAAACTGAGTCGACTCGCACTTTCTAAAATCTAAGCATCATACGCATAGATTTGGTAATCATGACCGATTTGAATAGCGCGGCGCAAATCAAAAGCGACTGTTTCAAAAGACCATTGTTCAAAATCGTGAAGCATTACGCGGGCTATGATGAACGGCGTTCCAGTTGAAAGCGCTAGTCAGTTTGACCAAGACCGCGGTTTAGGTTAAACTAGAATAAAGTAGAACATTTGAGAACAGCGAGGAACTATGATGACTCTTGATTTAGCGATTGATACGGTCATGCAATTACCGTCGGAACAACAAGAAATGTTGATAGAAATTATTCGACAACGCCACCTGGAGAATCGCCGCCACGAAATGGCTAGAGATGCCCGTGACGCGCTGGAAGCATTTCATCAAGGTAAATTAAGGCCGCAACCGTTTGCCGATATTCTGGCGGAACTTCGTCAAGTTTTGGAGGAAGACCCAAGGGAGTTCTCATGAGGGAATTAGTGTTAACTCCAAAATTTAAACGGGCTTTTCGCCAGTTGGTGCGGCGTGAGGCGAAATTGAAAAGGCGAATCGAGGAAACCTTGGCGCAGATGCGTTTAGATGTTTTTGCGCCACCTTTAGGTACACATAAACTGAGTGGCGAACTATCCGGTTGGCAGGCTTGTTCCTGCGGGTATGATTGTCGGATAATATTTTCCATACAATTTGATAAGGAGACGAGACAAGAGGTGATTATCTGGTTTGATATTGGCCACCATGATGAAGTATATTGAAATGAACTTTTGGGTAGGTGTGGCAGAAGTCATCATGGTCCTTTGGAAGAACAAAGAAGCTTTGGACTAGAGGCTTTAGCCGGTGAAAGTGGTACGCGGTTCCAGTCGGTGGAGGGTGGGTGGGCAACGATAACACGGTTGCCCATCCTGCCTGGCTGAGGTTGGACTAGAGGCTTCAGCCGGTGACAGGGGGAGGCAGTTTGGTCACCCTCTCTCTCGGGCTTCTCTGACATAACTGACAATTTCGGCGCGAGTCAGATTCGGTTTGGCTGACGTGCTGGGCCTATTCGCAAGGAATTGAATAGCAAACATTTCACCATTCTGGTTGGTTACCATCACCTGGTTATTCTTAGCTTCTTCTAAGAGTTGGGCAAACTGTTGAGAAGCTTCTTGAAAAGTATAAACGGACATGATTACACCTCAATAGTTGTAATATTCAAAAGTTTCGCTTTGGTTTGCATTTGCTTGTCGAGAGTAAGCAAGGGTAAATTGAGTCGACTCGCACTTTCTAAAATATAAGCATCATACGCATAGATTTTGTAATCATGACAGATTTGAATAGCGCGACGCAAATCAAAAGCGACTGTTTCAAAAGATAATTGTTCAAACTCGTAAAGCATTTGGATAGCTTGGTCTAAGGTAATTCGTCGACGTTTCAGCATAGACGAAATGGCATTACCTACCTCAGCATAAATACTGGTTGAACAAACTAATTGATGATTCTTAATAACTTGGGTAATGATGGATTGTTCTTCATCACTGGCTATCAGGGCAATCAGAATCGAAGTATCGGCGAATAGTGACATTTGGTCTTGGTGCAGTTGTTCTATCTCTCTCAAAGTTTATTAACCGATTAAGGTGGCTTAATTTAGTGGATGGAACCGCCAATAGATTAACCGAGTTTGGATAAATGTCAAGGAGCAAAAAAATAGAAACGGGATGATCAAGCGATCTCAACAATTTTGTGAAATCCCGTGTCAAATAAAAACAGCGAGTATCGCTATTACGATACCCGCCAGTGTTGGACTAGAGGCTTTAGCCGGTGAAAGGTGGTACGCGGTCTCAGTTGGTGGAGGGTGGGTGGGCAACGATAACACGGTTGCCCATCCTGCCTGGCTTAATACCTACCTATGGCACACACACTGCCTTTGGCATTGTCAACCCTTCGACATCATCGTAAGGAATGGGAATATCCTTGCTGATTACCATCTCACACGTATTGACATCAACAGCGTGGAGTTTCAGAGTCTTATCTTGGTGCATTCCCAGCATCAAGAAATCATCTGGTAACATCATGTCAGGCCAGATTTTGATGTCTTCCGTGTTCAGCGGTAAGTTATCACACGATTTGGTAATATTCCCCGTTGCGACTCTGACACCAAACTCTCAATGAAGAATTTTTCTGATTCGCAATCGATTATTTTGGAAGACTGCAAAATGATTAGCCAGTTGAGAAGAATAATTAGCCAACAGATTGGCTACTACCTGTACTTTCTCGGCACCAGTAGCATTTTCCAGACGCAGTAATAACACCCCACAATGAGGCATCCGCAAATGATAAACGAGTTCTCCAAAGTCTTTATCCATTGTCATAATCAAACGTTCTTCTTGAACGGCGAGACGAATAATGTCTATATCGGGCATTCGGCTGTCTAAACTTCTTACCGTTTTGACCTCATAACCCTGTTGTTCTAAAAATTGTTCCACGGCGCGACCCACTCCCACATCGATTAGGAACTTCAAAGGTGGGAAACTCATATTGCCACCTGGATTGGCCAAACTTGTTCTTCACGAACTAAATTCACGGCATATAACAACACGGCTTGAATATCGGCCACTTCTAATTCTGGATAGTCGGCCAATAATTCGGCAATGGATACGCCCCCCGCTAAGGCGAGTAAGATTTGTTCCAAGGTGATTCGTAGGCCGCGAATCGTCGGTTTACCTAGCATCACTTGTGAATTGAGAGTGATTCGGTCTAAAAGGGTAGAATGGTTAATCATGGTAGTGAGTCTCCAGAGGTTAATTAAAATTATATAGCAGAGAGTGTGAGGAACCATCAAGCTCAACACGGGATGCCGAGCGTGGTAACGAGGTTGAAAGCTAATAGACTAACATAGTTTGGATAAATGTCAAGAGGCAAAAAATAGAAACGGGATGATCAAGCAGTCTCAACAATTTTGTGAAATCTTGTTCCAAATAAAAACAGCGAGTATCGCTATTGCGATACCCGCCGGGGTTGGACTAGAGGCTTTAGCCGGTGAAAGGTGGTACGCAGTTCCAGTCGGTGGGCAACGATAAAACGGTTGCCCATCCTGCCTGGCTTAACACCTACCTATGGCACACACACCGCCTTTGGCATTGTCAACCCTTCGACATCATCGTAAGGAATTGGAATATCTTTGCTGATTACCAATTCGCACATCTTGACATCAAAAGCGTGGAGTTTCAGAGTCTTATCTTGGTGCATTCCTAGCATCAAGAAATCATCTGGTAACATCATGTCAGGCAAAATTTTGATGCCTTCCGTTTTCAGCGGTAAGTTGTCACACAGTTTAGTAATATTGCCCGTTGCGGCTTCATAAGCCCATAACTCTTTGCCTATGGCACCATATAGCATCGTGCCCGCTAGATTCCAAGTGAGGTCTTCAACTTCGGCTTGGGAGGCTAGGAATAAAGTACCTTTGCCAGTTTCTGTGTCAATCTGGATAAGTCCTTCTCCCGCGGCCCATCCCCATAAAGTACCGGTGGCATCAAAGGCGAGGCTACTGATTTTTTCAAAGCCCGTCTCGCCAATCGAGACCAATTGTCCACGTTGGGCATCCACTTGGTAGAGATGTCCTTTGGGGTGATTGAACTCCGTTTTATTGCCAGAAGCTGCGTATAGAATGTTGGTGAACGGTTGAACGTCCATAGCTTCAATATCGCAACCTTGACAGAGGTTGCCTAGCGGTGTCACTCCTTCGTTTTGTGGGTTGACCACGAAAAATTGGGAGTTGTTCAGTCCTTGGTCATAGACACCGTAAAGTAGGCACTGGGCTGGTAACACTTCGGTTAGAGTGTTGTTCGCCACGGCTATGCCTCCTTTGTGAACAATTTTGCCATCTGCACCTATTTCATCTCCCACTTCGCCATCTTGCAGGATAAATGAGACGGTGCCGACTTCTTGTTCGTCTATCGTGGCTTGTCCGATGGTGACATTTGGGAGTATGGACCATCCTTTGGCACTGGGGTCGTTTGGACTCAGGAGGCCATAGGTGCGATAGATTCTGTTACGAAATTCACTCGCACTGTCAGGATTATTCATATCCACGCCATGATAGAACAGCGTGACTTCGACGGCTTCGCAAGGGGTTTCAAATTCTATGATGCCTTGCGGAAACTCTTCATCGCTGAAGGTATTGTCCAGTTCGCTGACTTTTTTCAGAGAAAAGTTTTGTGGTGGACAACCAACTTCTCTTGAATCTGAACTTCGTTGTGAACTGTTTGCCTTATTCACCTGTATCGCAACCAGTTCGCCATTTACAGACAGACCAGATGAAACGTTATTTTGCGATATATCAGGAAGACTATCTACATTCTTATCAACATGGAACATGCGATAAAGAAATTTTGCCATTTCTGAACGTAACACAGCGTCTTTGGGACAATAAGACTTTTTATCCGAGTAGTCCTCAAACAAGGTATATGTCCATCCCGTCCAGGAAATCGGCTGACAACTTGAAGGTTTGTCGACTTTGCCTGTGGCAATCCCCAGAGTTGCTAATTCCTCTATATGGGGACAGAACACTGCATTATCGCGCAATTTTGGTATTGAGTCAAGTGGTGTTATATCCTCAAAATGGAGGTTATATTTGCCATCCTTTTTTTGACACGCGGACAATGTCTGTCCTCCTGCTAGAGAGTGCCACAGCGTTGACAGAAATTTTGCCATTTCATCTCTTGTCAGGAAAGCTGTTCCCTTGAAAGCGGTCGAATTTTTAGCGGAAGTTAAGCCCAATTTGATTAAACTTTCAATGTTCTCGCTATGGCTTTTTGAAGCGGGACACTTTGGGTCGTCATTGCGAACACTACAATAGACTCGCATGAGAAAAGTGGCCATTTGTTCACGGGTCAGTTTGTCGTTGGGTTTAAACTGCCGATTAGGAGAAGCGATCCCCTTGTCCACTAGAAACATGAGGGCCTTACAAAGATCCTCATCTCCACCGTTGACATCTTCAAAACCACCGCATTCACCTGAGAGGACACCGATGAATTGGGGGACATATCTGCCCTGTTCTATGAATGGGTAAGGGACACCACCCTTTTTATCATCTTTCGCGTAAAGTTTAGTGGAACCACCAGCATCCAGCACCAACAACTGGTTCTCCGAAATGCCAAACTTCTTAAAACGAACCTTAACTTCCTCCCGCGTCATCCCTGCTGTTATTTCACCAAACTGTCCCATGGTGGATAAAATAACCACAGTCTTTCCCTCGTCAGCTACCCCCAACACGGTTCTTGGCGTTGATACCCCCATTTGGAGGTTACCATCTTCAACATCAATAGAATAGCTAAACAAGATTTGATCAGCTGGTTTTTGATTGGCTTGTTTTTGATCCATTTGTTGGGAAAGCTCAACTTGGGAAAAATCAACAAATTGGTTCCATTTGTTGAACTGTTTAGGTATTAATTCCAAAGCAGCATGATCATCGTAAATCAACAGTTTGGCATAATCTCCTGTTGCATTAGTACCATCCCATCCACTATTATACAACAACATCCAAGGGGGGGCTTCGTCCTGCTTGGTCTTGGTGTTCCTCAGTTCAGGGAGAGTAACAATAATCTCTGGAGTGTGTAGTCTGTTTATATAAGGGAACGATAGTCCTGCCTTGTAAGGTTGTGTCACACAGTCTCGCAATGGAGAACATCCGTACTTATCACCAAATCCTGGATCTGTTCTCTTTTCTCCATCTTCCATAAAAGTGACCTGGCCGGCTTTTGCCTCACCAGCATCATTATAGAGTGCACCATTCACAATGGAAAAATGTCGTGACTTGTCGTCTTTAGAATACCATTCTGACGACCATATAAACTCTGGTAGGCGACGTTTAAAACCCATTTTGTAATAGGCTCTTCCGTCTTTTTGACCATTCTTATCAACGTTATCACCTTCCAAGTCATAAACAACCTCACCATGAAGGAGTTTCAAGTGAGCACCCTCGTTCAGTTTGATCTCCTGAACATAATCGATAACCGTAACCGTAACAACCTTCTCCTTCTTGGAGACCTTATCGACGACTTTCTTGATGACCTTACGAGAAGGGCATTCATAAAGGTTTACACCTTTTTTACTTAGTAGAGGTTTACCACACTCTTTCTCAATTGTTGTTGATATTGTTGTTGATGTTGAGGGAAGCGGTGTTGGTGGAGTAGCATCTACGGAAGCGATCAGTCCCGCTGGCACAGACGACGGCGTAATAGCATCTCCGACCTGAAACGTTCCCCCCGCTATCCACGCCGTCGTGTGCAATAATCCAATTGTGATAGTGGTGGAATCAGAGGCTTGGAATTGATACTCGTAAGTACCAGGCACGGTGAATCGGTCGCTACGACCACTGAAGTTAAAGGGATTAATGCCTCCCGTATAACCCATCTCAAACTCTTCCCATTGCGTGGTTCCCTGTAAACGGAAGCGGACTACCCCATCCACCACATAGTTATTGTCAGGATCAGACCATGAGGAATTGAACAGAACACTATTCCCAGGGGTGACAATAGCTGGGTCTGCCGAGTCTGGGCGCGGTTGATACACGGGCGCAGAGTTAGCCGCCATGACCATGGTTGAGAATAGCAATGTTGAACATGCTACAAGTAATCCTACCCAAGCCCGATGGGCAAAAGTCTTTTGCCAAGGTTGGTTAGGAGGTAATTTACCCTCTGTTTTTAATAGCTTGCCGATTAACGACAAACTGTCTTTTGATTTGCGATACATCACAATACTCCTTACTATTTAAGTGAATAAATAATGGTGGACTGTTTGATTTATTAAGCCTACCACTGGTTTTTTGCAAGATGAACTTGCGTTTGAGGGGGTCAGCCTCGATTAATGTTGACCATGGTTTAAGTTTCCTCTTATTTGTTTGTCTGAATCAGAATTGACAGAATTTGAGAATTGGCAGAATAGGGACGGTAATTAATACACTCATTCTGTAAATTTTAAAATTCTGCAAATTCTGATTCAGACAATTTCTAAATCAGTTTCCCACCAATAACTCCACCCCACAACGTTTGGCAACTTCTTGCAAACGATTATCAAGGGTGGCCAATGGCAAACTTTGGCGCAGGGCTAGTTCTAAATAGGCCGCGTCATACGCCGACAGTTGATGATTTTGTGCCAACTGAAAGGTTTGGCCAAAAGCCTGTAATGAGGTTTGCGGATCCACTTCTATCGGAAGAGATTCTAACAAACCTATCAACGAAGGAATTTCGGTCAACTGGAGGCGACCCCGGCGGGCCGACATCACCAAAGTATTAGTCACTTCTAAATGCCAAATCGCAGGAACGATAGCCACAGAGTCGACCAACTGTTCACGTAAAGTCTCCGTTTGTGCAGTGGCTTCATCTCGAAATATCCAGGCAATGACCACGGAACAATCAAGAACGTACTTCTTCATCAGTATCTGCGCCCCTCTTCGATGAGTTCCCGTGCCTTCAAACCACCTAAAGTATGAGAGGCTTGAAACTCCTTCAATTTGGCTATAGCCTTATGAATGTCTGAAGGTTTTTGGGGGGGGATAGGAGTCAGTTTGGCAACGGCAACCCCGCGTTGGGTAATGGTTATATATTCTCCTTTCATCACCCGTTCCAAAAGTTGAAACCATGGCATATTTATGCCGACCTCTGCAACGTTTGTCATATTAAACTCTCCAGTCTGGTAAAATTTCAGTGCATGTACTCAATTCTATCTGATACGCAATTTAACAATGATTGCGAGTTGGTACAATTAAGAATTATTGTACAACTTAACAGGCGGAGTCAATGCCTGTTGGCGACGACCTTGCCGCAACGCTTCTAAGTCATAAACCATGCGGTCTTGGTATGGTGCCTCAACTTGTTTCGCCCGCTGGGAAATCTTAGCAAAATCACCGTCACATTCGGCTTCGATTTGCCGACGAATGGCGTGAATTTCTTCAATAATTGGGTCTTGGTACATGTTAAACCTCCATAACGTCTTCATTCGGTCAAAAATACGGGCACCTTCATCATGTTACAAACACCGCCGGCGATACCCGAAAACGCTGACTCAACGCCCGAATTTGCGCTAAGTTCAGTGACTCTTTCCCACCGAGAAGGTCTAACACCTCCTCTGGTTTCCCCAACTCTGGTAACTCACACGGTTGCAAACCATGTTCGTCTAGCAATGACTGAAGTACCTCGGCGGGCGAGGCGGAAGGCCGAATATAATGTTCACGTTCATAAACCTCAATGAGGGTCCCCAAAGTGTCCACTAACTCTATCCATGGATGGGATTCATCGTCACCCACTACATTGAGTAATTCATTCAGCAACGCTACCCTCTGTTGATATTGTGCGGCCGTGGTCGGCACCGCTAACACGGCAGCTATGTCTATCCAGACCGTTAAGAGTTTCTGTAACGATGGATTCATGACTGTTGGCATAGGCATTCGTTTTTCCACTTACCTTTGTCATATTCGGCATGAGTAAGTATTTCTCTAATGTAGAGTTTGTGTCTTTGATAGTGAATTATTGCAATTAAGCGCACATCATTACCATGAATATTGAAAACCGTACAAGCACCCACTTTATCTGCACTGGGAAAAGTTGCCCTTAATTCACTGAAATGAGAATAGTTCGTTTTTTCAACTTTTTCATACCACGTATTTAAGGCGTTTTTGTATCTTGGGTATCTTTTGGTAAAAGATTCAATGGCAGAATAACAGATAACGTGCATTGGTCATATTCTCAGATGGAATGAACGGATTAATTGAATAAATGAATTGCCCCCATTCTGTTCATTCTAAAATTCTGTAAATTCTGATTCAGACAAAATAATCCATGCCTCTAAATATAAGGCCAAACTTTTATTTGGTCAACCCCTAGTTTAAACTAGGATAGGTTGTTTCATGTTGAAATTAAACAGATTTTTTCTCATTGGAGAGGGCAAAATGATAAAATTTTGAGAAACTTTGAACAGTTGGATCGAGTTTTGACAACTAATTGGGTATAGATATAATTGGGTTCATTTGGGTGGGGGGTTAAACCTGATAGGTCTTGAAGACCTGTCAGGTTTGAGGAATGACCACTACCATCGGTTACTTGAGTAACCGATACCGATTTTGACAAAATCCTTGAGAAGCCTCTTGTCGCACTTCTTTTTTCAACCAGCGGCGTAACGTTAACTCTTCAATTGCCTGAATCACGGTACTTCGAGAATACCCTGACAGGTCCGCCAGGGTCTTGTAACTGACTTGACAACGAGATTTCCCAGTTGGACAGCAACGTTTGAGACTGTCATACACGCAACGGGTTGCCATTGGTACATGGTGATGGTCTGCTAAATTAGTGTGCATCATTTTTACCCCGGTTTTGATGTAGCAAAACTTTTAAGATTTGGTTGATATACCTACCTTTGAAACAAGGTTATGCTATAATAAACTTTTAAGTGTCAACTGCGCTTGACAAAATGAATAGAGGGGAAAAAAGCTATGGCTACCAAAGAGTTATCCGCTTATATTTTACAACGCATCCGTCAGTTAGGACTGACCAAAACACAAGTCATTGAACGGTCGAAGCTAAGTCGACAAGCGTTTTATAACATCCTGAATGATAGGATTTTAGAAGAAACTAAACTGTCAACGTTTATTACTTTGGCCCACGCCCTAGAAGTGCATCCGTTGATTCTGATGCGGCAGTATTTTCATGGTTGGGAACTGCCAGTGTGGAGTTCAAAAGACACTAAGTATCCCAAGGACCACAGTGGCTTTGTGCGGGATGTGACCTATCCAGATAATTCCTTGGTGACGGTCAATCAAGAATTTGAGAAGATTTGGGAAATCCAAAATTTGGGGGAAGTGATTTGGGAGAATCGGCGGTTAGTGTGTATTGATGAGGAGTTGGTGATTATCCAAAGAAGGGGCGAAGAATGGCGTCCGTTATCCCAGACGGCCTTGTTAGTGCCGTTGCAACGAGAAGTCCCCATTCCGATGACCCACCCAAAACAGACGGTGATTGTGGCCGTGACGTTTCGGGCGTCACCAATTCCTGGGACTACGGTTTCTTATTGGAAGATGGTGGATGCGCAAGGGGCGTTGTGTTTTCCAAATTTGAGTGGGGTGATGTGTTTGGTGAAGGTGGTGGCAGTTTGATTGTGCGCCGGGGGAAATGGGGAAATTGGGGGGTTGGTTATCGTAGGATGGATACACTTCGCTTAATCCACCCTACTTGAATTGTCAGCCCGCGACGGTGGTCAAAAGAGTTGACTTGACAAAATGTGTTGGCCAGAGTAATCTGGTCTGCCTCACACATTAATGAATGAGGTATCCTAATGCAAAGTTTAACTCTGGTTGTTGAAGACTCTCTGTTTCAGGCCGCTAATACTTATGCGGCCCAACGGGGTTTGACGCTGACTCAATTACTCAAGACCCAGTTGATTAATCTTATCCAGTCCGCAGCCATCACGTCAGACCCCTTAGAACAATTCTCACAAGGTCGCCTCAGTCGCTTTGAAACGATGACACTCCTCAACGTGGATTACTCTACCTTGCTGGCTTTGCTTGGACAACGAGGGTTATCGTTACCTACGCTACCCTCTGAACAATTGGAACAGATGGCAGATACGTTTGTGCAAATTATCCAAGAGGTATCTACACCATGAAACGAGTCGTCTTGGTGATTCCAGACGCTGGTCCCTTAATTAGTCTGGGTCGGGCCCATTGTCTGGACCTTCTCCTCCAACTGCATTTACCTATTTACTTGATTGACCAAGTTTATTTTGAGGTGACACGCGACCCTGCTTTTGAGGATGCCAAACTGGTTAAACAATTTGTGGAATCACATCCTCATCAAGTCCAAGTGGTTGACACCCAAGTCGGTCGTCTCGCCCAGTTGGAACGTCAAATGAATCCTGCGGTCCGCCAGCGTCATTTGGGAGAAGCGGCTATCACGGATTTTTTAACCAATCAACTTCAAGAATTAGTAGCCCCCTCTGCCCCGGTCATCTTGTTATTTGAGGATAATGATGTCAGGCGGATGAATGTGCTATTACGAGACCGAGTGCATTTACTTTCTACGAAAGCCTTTCTAATCGGTATGGAAAAACTTGGCTACCTTCAATCCGCCGAGGCAGTTTGGACCGCAATTCTGGCCAGTGGGCGTCATCCTTCTGATGAAATTGTTGACCAATCTGCGCCTGCCATTTCTGGCGGGAGTTATTGACTATCCTGATATTTTTTCTCTTGTTTGTCTGAATCAGAATTTACCGAATTTTAGAATTTTCAGAATGAGTTGGGTGTCATTTTGCTAATTCTAAAATTCTGCAAATTCTGATTCAGACTATTAACGTCGTAGCTTCATACTCTTGACTTTGTTTAAACTCTTTGCTAAACTACCAACTTTATTCTCAACTCACAGGAACTTCACTATGAATATTTCGACACTGACTGCACTGACTGCCAATGGTCAAATTACTCTTCCTAAAGAGATACAAGAGTATTTGTTTGTTTCCCCTGGCGACCCTATAGAATTGGTCGTTGGCACCGACGGGCGAGTGGTGCTACGGCGTGCTAAAACCATAGATGTCCGAGACCTAAGAGGCATCTTGAAGCGTGACGGTTATCCACCCGTTTCCTTAGAGGAAATGCGAGAGGCCATTATCCGTGGTGCCAATCGGGAGGCAGAACCAGTATGAACGGCCTTGACACTAACGTCTTGACACGTTATTTCACCCAAGACGATCCTTTTCAGTCAGCTAAGGCCAGACATTTAGTCGAACAAGCCTTAATTGAAACTCAACCGTTGTTCATTAACCATGTGGTACTTTGCGAATTGGTCTGGGTATTGGTCAGAAGTTATCGCTACTCCAAAGCAGATATTTGTGCAATACTGGAAAAAATTTTGTTGGCTAAACAGTTTTGGGTGGAAAACGAACCTCTCGTCTGTAATGCCTTAGCCGACTTCAAAACCAGTTCTGCTGATTTCGCCGATTTGCCTGATTGGCGTCAAAAATCGTTATGCAGGTTGTCACAGTACCCTCACTTTCGACCGTGCCGCGGCTGGCTTGTCTTCTTTTAGTTCTCTTGATTAATAATCATGACTTCAAAAGTCTTCGAACCAGCCCAAATTGACGAGGTGGTCATCAAACGCCAGGATGGTTCGTTGTTTGCCATTGTGTCCAAACCTCGTCAGTCGTCGCCGTTGGCAGTGGCTGGCATCAAAACTCAGGCCACTACGGAGGACATCTTGGAAGCTATTCGAGATAGTCGAAAGTCATCCTGACCATCGTAGGTTGGAGTAGCGTGGTGGATACGCTTCGCTTAATCCACCCTACTTTGTCTTTGTCAGAATTTACAGAATTTTAGAATTAGCAGAATGACACTCAACTTATTCTGAAAATTCTAAAATTCTGCAAATTCTGAATCAGACAATATAATATTGCGCAACCAAAGAACTTTTGACCGCAACAATTATTGTAAGGACTGCATCTTCATACGCCCCAACAATCCCATTAGGGTTATAAATTTTTTCCAATGTAACTGTACCATTATAGGTGATTGCCTAAAACCCCTGTCAACCATGTATTATTGGTATTTCACCAATTTTACATGGTCAGCCTGAAATAAATGTATTGACTCAAAGTCTCAAATTCTATTATCATTAAAGCCTCTGACACTTGTCCACCATGTATCATTGGTATTTCACCAATTTTACATGGTCAGCCCAAAATAAATAATATTGACTTAAAAACTCAATTTTCGCTGTCATAGACTCATAAATTTGTCCACCATTTATTATTGGGCCTCTCTCCCATTTTACGGTGTCACTATGGAATTTCACGAAAAACTCAGACATTTGCGAGAACACATCAAAGATTGGACTCAGGCAGAAGTGGCCGAAAAACTACATGTCGATCCAAATACTTATGGCTGTATTGAACGAGGTGAAACAGATCCGAATTTGAGAAGATTGCAACAAATTGCAAAGGTGTTTGGGATTAAGTTGGAAGAGTTAGTGAGTGAGAAAAGTGTATCGAATATTGGAGTGGATAACAGCAATAATGGATATGTAAATAGTTTTTTTAGCAACTGTTGTAATACTTCCTCCTCTGAACAGTTAGTTGAATTACAACATGAATTAGAGAAAACTCGTCTCCTCCTTGAACAGAAAGATAAAGAAATTGATTACCTCAAACAGCAAAATGCGGATTTGAGACAGCAAAATGTGGATTTGAGGGAGATGGTTGGGATGTTGAAAAAGTAAAAGGGGGGTGCGGTTATAGAGGAAAAATAGGAATGGTGGGGAATCACAAGACATGGTCCACCTGATATGGCTTTGAATGGTGTGGTACACCAGATATTTGAACTATTTCAACCAAAGGAGAAACACCACTATGATGGCATTACGTCAGATTCAACCGATACAAAGCCATTCTCTCACTATTCAGTTGCCGCCGGCATTTCTGGGGTACCCCCCAATGCCATTAAGTTAAGGTAGGATGCGTCCCACGCACCATTGTTGAAACCGCACCGTGCTTGAGTGGTGCGTGGGACACCCCCCTCCCATTGTTCCAACTTTTCAGTTATAATCATTTTTTTGGTAGTGAGGCACCAGGTAGTGGTAAATGTCACCAAACCTGACAGGTCTCGAAGACCTGTCAGGTTTAACACCACTGCTTGGTGCATCACTACCCATTTGTTATAATTCACCTTACGCACAACCACCCCCAACCCCTCCTTGGTAAGGAGGGGAGTAGCATCACTGAAATCGCAGGGGATATTCCCCGCCTTAGCCAGGCTACTCTATGCACACAACGGCATTTCTGCTCGTTCCTACGCTCCGCGTGGGAATGCCGCGGAGACGCTCCGCGTCGAGCGTGGGACACGCGGGACGCAGAGCGTCCACTCTGCATTCCCACGCGGAGCGTGGGAACGAGCAGATAGTAAGTACTGAAGCAGAAATTCTACGGTATTTTCCCTCACCCCCGGCCCCTCT
>DZAL01000149.1 GCA_022729575.1 Thiomargarita sp. | reverse complement strand
AGGAAATCTCGGCGATTCTAAGTTTCCTAAACCTCAAAGGTTTAGGAAACTTTGAGCGGTTTAGGAAATTTCGGCGATTCTAAGTTTCCTAAACCTCAAAGGTTTAGGAAACTTTGAGCAACCTCGGCGGTTCTAAATTTCCTAAACCGCGAAGGTTTAGGAAACTTTGACCTTTGATAACTCATTGAATTTTAACACCTCCATTGGTTTGGAGGGACTACCGAAAATACAGATAAATTATGAAAATCGGTTATCAATTTATCCTGGGGAAATTCCTTCTACTCCCCTTAATAATCATAATAATCATAGCTGGTTGCAGTAGTGAAACCGGAACACAGGAAACTATTCACCTGGCCTTCGCGGGTCCCATGTCTGGCGAAGGTGCCGCCGCAGGTCGTTTGATGACTCAAGCTATTCAAATGTATTTGGATTCAATTAATAGTCGCGGCGGTATTAACGGTAAAGAAGTTAAACTAGACATTTTTGACGACCAAAATGACTGTCAGGACCACCCGGGGCAACTGGCTAAAGCCAAAGCAGTCGCCAATCAAATTGTGGCGGCCAATAATATTTTAGCCGTGATTGGTCATTGGTATAGTAGTTGTTCTATTGTCGCGGGTGAAATTTACCAACAATCTAAAATTCCTGCCATCACCCCAGGCTCGGAAAATGTCAAAGTGACTTTAAACAATGAATGGTATTTTCGAAACATTTACAATACTAATGCCTCAGGACAATTTTTAGCAAACTATGTGAAACAAGTGTTTCACCAAAATACGGTGACGATAATTCACGAAAGTGCTGATTATGGCGCTTATCTGGCTAAAGTATTTGAAGAAAGTTCCATGAAATTAGGTTTGGAAGTCAAACATATTTGGAAATTTGACAACGACGATAAAAATTTAGATGCCGTGTTAGAACATATCGTCAAACAAGGATTGGAACCAAACGAAAAGGAAGCCGGGGTTATCTTATTAGCAGTGCAAGCCAAAGAAGGAATTAAACTGGTCAAACTAATTAAAGAAGCCTCTATTATTAACCCAATTATTGGTTCTTCCTCATTTTCTGAAGATACGTTTCGCCATGGTTTCGATAATTTTCCCAAAGAAAAAAACACGCCTGGTTTCTATATTAACGACATTTATGTAGCGACTCCCTTGATTTTTGACACGGCCAATGAAGAAGCACAGAAATTTAAACAACGCTATAAGGCACGTTTTAATGAGGAACCTGACTGGTCGGCGGCTTATGCGTATGATACCATTTTAGTGTTGGCGCAAGCACTCAAACTGGCCCAAATCAAAGCTCAACCAGACACCTTGGTACAAGACCGCCAACAAATTCGTGACACCCTGGCATCCTTCACTAATATTGAAGATGCTGTTATCGGCACCACCGGGTTTAATTATTTTGATGAGCAACGTGATGCTCAAAAGCCGGTCTCCTTAGGAATATATAAAAATCGTAATTCCGTCTCCGCGTTAACTCAGTTACAAGTGATGCGCAGTACCGCGGAAATTGCCGATTTAGAGGAAGCAAGGAGAGATGCTCGAGTGTTACAGATTAACGGTAAGTATATGTATAAAACCAATGTGGTCTATACTGGCATCGAGATCAAAGAAATTACCGATTTAGACTTAAAAAATTTAGTCTGTACGATGGATTTTTATATTTGGTTCCGCTTTCAAGGTAAGTTTAAGCCAGAAGATATTGAATTTGTCAATGCCATTAATCCCAATGAAATAAAACTCACGCAAGCGTTGGCGGGAAAAACTAAAGACAAAATTACTTATGCTATTTATCGGGTAAGAAGTCAATTCAAAGCTGATTTTTTGAATGATTATATGTACAAACAACACATTTTAGGGCTTAAATTTCGTCACCGCAATTTAACCCGCCACAATTTGATTTATGTCACGGATATTGTTGGTATGGGTTTATCCGAAGAGACTGAAAAAGCGGATCCACTCATTGTTAGAATGAAAAACAATAACGTGTTGAGTCCTATTTTAAGTTGGAGTATTAACCAAGTATGGTTTTTCCAAGATATTGCGAAAAAAAGTTCCTTGGGCGATCCAAAATATCTCAATGTCTTGGACGGATTAGTAGAATATTCCCAATTTAATGCCGGCATTAGAATTAAACAAAACGACGTTACCTTGCGTGGCAAAATTTTAGGGAAATACTCGTATTTAGTCGTTGTTTCCAGTATCCTTACCATCTTTCTATTGGGAATGCTCGGCCGAAAATTTAAACGGTTTTTAAAATACTTTTGGTTTCTACAAGTTCTGTTTGGTTCAACTTTACTCTTAGGTGGCGAAGTGATAGTAGTGAATTGGTTAGCGGAACGGACCGAGATGTACAATAATTTGAAATTTATCGTCACTATTTTTGACATTCTATGGTGGGTGATGCCAGCTTACTTCCTCACGGTCGCCGCTGAACATTTTGTCTGGACCCCATTAGAAGAACAAATTGGTGCGATTCCCAACATCATTCGCCACTTTTTTGCGATGATTATTTATTCGATAACGATTATTGCCATCGTTGTCTTCGTGTATGAACAACAATTCACCAGTCTCCTAGCTACTTCTGGCATGTTGGTGATGATTATTGGGTTAGCTCTGAAGATTAATATTGCTAACCTATTTTCCGGTATGGTCATCAATATTGAACGACCTTTCCGAATTGGTGACTGGGTCAAAATTGGCCAGTTTGAAGAAGTGGAAGTGATTGATATTAATTGGCGAGCGACTCGGTTTAAAACCAGAAACCGCATCATTGTTAGCTTACCTAATAGCATTGCGGTGGAATCAGCGGTTCTCAATTTCTACTATCCCACTAATGTTTTCTGGCTCTGGCCCACCGTTTATGTGCATCCGCGGCATTCGCCGGAGCGGGTGAAAAAAGTTTTATTAGATGCGGTGCTCTCGTCGAACCTCATCCTGAAAAACCCTGCACCGGTTATCTATTTTACTGGAATTAACCAATGGGCGGCCAGTTACTGGGTCGCTTTTGGGGCCGATGATTACGAACACAAATATGATATTTTGGCCGAAGTCTGGAATCGAATTTGGTTACACCTGGAACGCGCCGCTATTCAACCGGCAGTGAAACGACAAGAAGTTTATATGTTTCACGGCGAGGAGGGAAATCAAACGATTGCCTCAATGCGAGAACGTGAAATTCAAACCTTTACTAATTAAACCGGTTACGGTACTACTGCACTATTGCCAATGGCAACTTATTACTTCGTTACTGACTAAACTCACTAATAACGTATGAATTTAAGGAATCTGATTATTACCTTGTTAATTGTCACCGCGTTAGCTTGGACCATCTATACCAACCTGCTTCAACGTGAAGGAAAATACATCTACATTGCTTTTATCGGCCCTATGTCTGGAGGTGGCGGGGCGGCTGGTAAAATCATGTCACAAGCCATTCAACTATACTTTGACAGTATCAATGAAAAAGGAGGTGTCAATGGTAAACAACTCAAATTAGAAACTTTTGATGACCAAAACAGTTGTGATCCGAAAACGGGTCAAGCCAAACAGGAAGCCCTCAGAATTGTTAAAGAAAATAGAGCCGTGGCCGTAATTGGTCATTGGTATAGCAGTTGTTCCATTACCGGCGGCGAAGTTTATAAAAAATATGGCATCCCCGCGATTGCACCTGGCTCCGTCAGCGTGAAGGTCACCGAAGGTAATGAATGGTATTTTAGAAGCATCTTCACCTCCAAAGCGTCGGGTCAATTTTTAGCCAATTACATGAAGAAAGTGTTGCGGCAAAATAACGTGACCATTATTCATGAAACGGCAGCTTATGGAGCTTATTTAGCGCAAGTGTTTGAAGAAACCGCCTCGCAAGTGGGTTTGACCGTTAAAAATAAATGGAGTTATGACCCGGCGGATAAAAATTTAGAAGAAGTGTTTAAGGGCTTGGTGGAGCAACTCAAACAAACCAAGGACCAACCGGAAGAGGCCGGTGCCTTATTTTTATCGGTACAAGCTGGGGAGGGAGTCAAGTTGGTCAAATTAATTAAAGAGGCTGGCTTAACCAATTTGATTATGGGTGAAACCAGTTTATCCGAACAAACTTTTAAAGATGGCTTTGATGAATTTCCGCGCGAAAAATCTACCCCTGGCTTCTACACGAATGATATTTATGTAGGCACACCGCTACTATTTGACACCGCCAATGAAAAAGCACAAAAATTTAAAGGCGAGTATGAACAAAAATATGGTGACAAACCCGACTGGTCAGCGGCATACGCTTATGATACCGCCATGGTTTTGTATAAGGTCATCAAAGACTTGGAAATAAAGGGCGAAACCGACACACTTAACAGTGACCGCCGTAAAATTCGTGAGCAATTAGCCAGTATGACCCATATTCATGAAGCCGTGGAAGGCACCACCGGCTTCAATTATTTTGATGAGTACCGTAATGCGCCCAAACCTGTGGTCATTGGAATCTATAAAAATAAAACTCTGATTTCCGCGTTAACTCAATTACAAGTCATTCGCAATCTCAGTGAAATTTCAGACTTGGCGGCGGCACGCGAGCAAGAACGGGTGGTGACCATTGATAATAACGACATGTATAAAACTAATGTCGTATATGTGGGGATAAAAATCAATGAAATTAGTGACTTTGATCCCAACAAACTCACTTGCAAAATTGACTTTCACCTCTGGTTTCGTTTTCAGGGGAGTTTCAAACCTCAAGATATAGAATTTCTCAATTCCGTGGAAACGACTGAAATGAAAGAACCCGTGGTCGATAGAAACAAGGACAAGGACAAGGACAAAATCACTTACCTGGTCTATCATCAAGTTAAACGTGAATTTAAGGTCGATTTTGTCAATCAATATGCCTATAAACAGCATATTCTAGGCATTACTTTTCGTCATAGCAATTTGATTCGTAATAACTTAATTTATGTGACTGACGAACTGGGAATGGGGACTACGCAAGAAGATGCTTTAGTGAAACAAATGAGAGAAGCACAAGTTCTAAGTCCTAGTAGCGGTTGGCTGATTAATCGCGCCTGGTTCTTCCAAGATGTGGTCCGTAAATATTCGTTGGGCGACCCTGAATTTCTGAATGTCCAAGGAGGCACGGTAGAATATTCACGCTTTAATACGTTGGTGCAAATCCAAAAAAGTGAATTTACGTTACGTGGTATGTTGTCATATAGCCAAGCTAAAAATTTGATGATCTTGGCCGTCATGGTAACTCTATTGTTAAACTTCGTCACCGCCAATCAGAAACTGCGACGATTTTCCAAATTGGTCTGGTTGTTCCAAACCGTGTTTGCTTTCGTCCTCTTGTTAGCCAGTGAGGTTATCCTAGTAGAGTGGATGAGAGAGATCACTAACTACTATATGTTAAAAACCATTATTAGTATCTTTGATATTTTGTGGTGGATGATTCCAGCGTTTCTCCTCAATTTAGCGGCTGAACATTTTATTTGGACCCCCCTCGAAGAAAAGAGCGGCCGAGTCATACCCAATATTGTACGTTTATTCATGGCGTTTATAATTTACTTTTTAGCCATTGTGGGCATTATTGCTTTTGTCTATGAACGACAAATGACCAGTATTTTAGCCACTTCCGGGGTAGTGGCCATGATTATTGGTTTAGCCATTCAAATCAATATTTCTAACGTCTTCTCTGGCATTGCGATTAACATAGAACGACCATTTAGAATTCGAGACTGGGTACAAATTGGCACTTATGATGAAGGTGAAATTGTTGACATCACTTGGCGTTCGACTAGACTTAAAACTCGAGCGGATTGCATTTTGAGTATTCCTAACAGTGTGGCCTCAGAATCAGCCATTCTGAATTATTGTTATCCCGATGAAACCTTTTGGTTGTGGCCAACGGTTTATGTACACCCAATGCACCAGCCGGAGCGGGTGAAAAAAATCTTATTGGATGCGCTATTGTCTTGTCAAAAAATTCTGAAAACGCCAAGTCCAGTGGTTATTTTTACCGGTATCAATGACTGGGCCGCCAGCTATTGGGTAGCGTTTTGTGCCACCGATTATGCGAATAAATTCACGATTTTAGAAGAAGTTTGGACCAGAGTGTGGTTCCACCTTAACCGGGCCGGTATCGCGCCAGCCGTGCAACGACAAGAAGTTCATTGGTTCAAAGGTATCAAAGAAAGAAGTGGTGAGGAAGCTACTAAACCCATCACGTTATTACAAGAAATTGATATTTTCAAATCTTTTTCCGAGGAAGCCAAACGACATCTCAGTGATAAAATGCGTCGTCATCGGTTTCCGCCAGGAGAAATTGTCGTGCAACAAGGCGACGAGGGTAATTCCTTATTCATCGTAGTCGAAGGAGTCGTTGGGGTCCGGGTGAAAAAGGAAAATAATGAAGTCGCTGAAGTCGCACGGTTAGGTGCCGGGAATATTTTCGGTGAAATGGCTTTGCTCACGGGGGAACAACGCACCGCCACGGTGGTAGCGATTGCCGAAACGGTATTGTATGAAATTACCAAATATGATATTGCGCCATTGATTGCACAGCAACCGGAAGTATCAGAGTTGATTAGTACAGTCTTGACGCAACGACAACTGGCTACTCACTCTAAAACACACATTCATCATGACACGGAAACGGTGAGAGAAGATGTTTATCAACGTTTCCTTAGTAAGATTGAAAAGTTCTTCGCCTTGCCAAAGGTATAAACCGCAGACCATTCATGAACCTATTCCACTAAATGATTTAATGATTTATAGTAAGATTCATAAATTTGGGTAGTCCCTGAGATACTAACCGCCGGCGGTGAAGTTTCCTAAACCTGGCAGGTGCTAAGTTTCCTAAACCTTAAAGGTTTAGGAAACTTGGAGCCTTGGTGACTCATTGAAGGTTAAGACCTCCATTAATTTGGAGGGACTACCATTCATTCAAAAAATCCATATTTCAAAAAAACGTTAAGGAAATTTACCACCATGAAAACACTAACTGTTAACATTCCTAATACCGTAATGGAACGCATTGAAAAACTAGCCGCTGAACAAGGCGGACCAAACTATATAAGCGTCAATAGCGATGAAGTTCGTGGACTTGATGCTTTATTGACCGATTTACTCATGTTGGGACTAGATGAGTTGGATGTTGGGGAATCACAGTTTCCTGACGATGTTGAAAATGAGTAAGTTATTCCATATTGCATGATGAGATGGACTCTCTAAATAAATATAGATGGCAGTCCTGAACGGCACTGCCATTAAGTTAAGGAATTCCCCGGTCAGGTTTTAACCTTGAAGGTCCGGTTTTAGACCTTCAAGGTTTCTTTGGCAGGCTTAACGACAATGGCATTGAGTTCCGAAAGGAGGGTGATCTGATAGTCGTCTGTACCCTCACCCCTCTCCCGTTGGAAAAGGAGTCGGCGGTGGGAAAGTCTCCGACATCTCCCAATCAAACTCATTCTCACCTTCTGATTCTTCCTTATCCATACTTTATCTTCATCACCAAAATATAACACGTCAAACCCAACGTAATAAAATTTGCCCAAATAATGGGCCAAGCCATTAGTAAAATTCCATAAATACACCATAACAACAACCCCAAACTAAATAGTAAAAACATCCCCAAAGATAAATCATGGGTTTGTTTAGTCGTATACACTTTGTATACTTGAGGAATAAATGACGTGGTAGTTAAAATAGCCGCCATTGATCCTATGCTATCAATTAAGTGAATCATGTATATTGGCACGAGAGTTGAAAACAAAATTATAACACCTATTCAATTCATCAAAAAATTTTAATCTTGTATATTTAAAAACCTGCTACAATATTAAACAGCCGTATCACTAATCACTAATCACTTAAAAGTCAGTCAATATGAACGGTCAACCGATGGTCATTGTTGGAGTGATAATACTTTAAGTAAAACTTTGCCAGTCGAAAAAATCTGCCAGGTGTACTACTAAGTATAGGATTGCTAACACTCTAAAAATAAAAATTTTACCACTGGTGGTTTTGAAAATCTCACTGCAAATGACACACCGCACAATAATATTTCGCCCTGGATTGGACTTAAGTAAGATTTGCCAGAATCTTCTCATATCCTCCTTTCTGAAACAGCGGACGAAATTAAATGATAACCTTTTTACCACATATCGACAAATCATTAATATTTTTATCCATTTCGAGTTATCATGTCAACACACCTGATTATTGTTGAAAACCCGGCAGATTGGAAGCCCGCCTTTCCCAATATGCAAATAGTCTCCGTGAAAGACTATATTTCACAACCGGAATATTTTGAACTAAAACACGCTAAAGTCATCAACTTATGTCGTAGCTATCGCTACCTGAGTCGAGGCTACTATTGTTCATTGTTAGCAGAGGCCCGACATCACAAAGTGATTCCCACGGTCAGGACTTTGCGAGATTTAAGTAGCAAGGCGATCTACAGTTTAGGCATCGATTGCCTAGATAAATTACTCCAAGAAAGCCTAGATAAAACCCCAGACCCCAACACTCAACAAACGATTGAAATCACCATCTTATTTGGCTATTGCGATAAACCAGTCCTCCAAAAATTAGCTCGTCAAATCTTCGCTACTTTCGCCTGTCCACTCATGAAAGTAGAATTTCGTCACCAAGGAGATAAATGGCTCATTGAAACCATCAAACCACTGTCGCTCAACAGCCTAAAAGAAGACCAAGAAATCTCCTTCGTAAAAGCCCTGGAAGTATATAGCACTAAACGCTGGATTAACAATACCAAGAAACAAGTATTTCGTTATGATCTAGCCATTTTGTATAACCCCAAGGAAGAGTTTGCCCCTTCCGACCCCCAAGCGTTGGAAAAATTCGTCGATATCGGCAAGAAGATGGGATTATATGTGGAATTAATTACCAAACGCGATTATGGCCGCTTGGCGGAGTACGATGCGTTATTTATTCGCGAGACCACCGGCATTGAACATCACACCTATCGATTTGCCAAAAAAGCCGAAACCGAAGGTATGGTCGTCATTGATGATCCTGATTCGATTTTACGTTGCACCAATAAAGTTTACTTAGCCGAATTACTCAAAGCTAATGAAGTACCTACCCCCAAAACGTTAATTTTACAAAAAGATAATCTCCACCGTTTGGAAAACGAATTATCCTATCCCATCGTGCTAAAAATTCCCGATGGCTCCTTTTCACGAGGTGTGTTTAAAGCCAATAATCACCAAGAAATGCTGGATTTGACCGCACAATTATTTAAAGACTCCGATATTATTTTGGCTCAAGAATATCTCTACACCCCCTTTGACTGGCGCATTGGTATTCTCAACCGGAAACCGATTTATGCTTGTCAATATTTCATGTCAGGTGAGCATTGGCAAATAGTACAACACGATACCGACTCTGGTAATCACAGCGAAGGCGGCTTTGCCACTTTAGCTATCGACAAAGCACCGAAAGAAGTGGTGAAAATCGCCACCAAAGCGGCCCGTTTGATTGGTGATGGACTGTATGGCGTGGATTTAAAAGTTACCAACAACGGTCAAGTGTGTGTTATTGAAGTCAATGACAATCCTAACTTGGATGAAGGAGTTGAAAACCTGGTATTGAAAGACGAGTTATATCGAACTATCCTGCAAGAATTTGTGCGACGATTAGACGATAAAACTAAAAATGGGAAGTAAGTACTTATATTTTGGTTAACCACCCCCTACCCCTCCTTGAGTAAGGAGGGGAGAAAGAGGGGAGGTGGCCTCAACCACCCGCTACCCCTCCTTGAGTAAGCTACTCTATGCACACCAGTAGGTTTTTTTCGTTCCCACGCGCCAGCCTGGGAATGCCGTCGGGACGCGCCAGCGTCCCTTTCCCGCAACGCTGGCGCGTTGCTCACGGCATTCCCAGGCTGGCGCGTGGGAACGAGAAAAAGGAAAGAGGGGAGGTGGCCTAATTACGGCTAAACTCCCCTCCTTGAGTAAGGAGGGGTAGGGGGTGGTTGAGATACCGATAATTAGGAATTATACTATAAACACCACCAGAAGGAAAAATTTATGCGTCCACTCAGATGGAAAACCAAGTATTTAACCGGCACCGCCAGCATCGATAATCACAATCTGGCATTAGTCAACCTGCTAAACGAATCGGTCACCGCCGCCAGTCGGCTCGAACACTGTCAAGACTTTAATGACTGGCACCATTCCCTAATGGAAACCGTAGAAACTACATTATCACAGCCCAAATCAACATTTGAGCAAAAACATTATCAGGCAGAAATACAACACCTGGTCCAAATTGGACTACCCTTACCTGCCAAAAATGGTTCCGCTTGTCGCGACTGTGGTTTATGTGACCAACTAGGCGAACAAGTAGGAGAATGGTTGACTAAAGATTAAAGAATTGTAATCACGTAGCAATACATTCATCTTTTACCCTTGATCATCGATACCTAGTTGACTCGCAAAATTTTATAGATTATAATTTTTTTCGTGATTGATTAATTCACTATAACGGTTTAAGTTAAAATCATCACCCTCTCTTTTCTATAGACGACTTTTGGGAGTTACCCTCATGCTAACAATATTTAGAACATTTAGAACCACGTTTACGGAACAACTTCCAGTAATTCTTCGCCAACTCACACCACCACTGCTCATCACGGTCCTCAGTGTGGCGCCACTCTTGACCTTGGCCGAAGACACCACCACTACCGACACCACACCACCTGCGACGGCGGCTCAAGTAGTGGTCATTGGTGCCGGCATTGCCGGACTCACTGCCGCTTATTTTCTCAAAGAGTGCGACCTCAAAGTGCTAGAACAAACTGACCAAGTGGGAGGGCGCACTCAATCTGGCAATTATCAAGGATTTACTTATGCGAAAGGCACCGAATATCTGGGTAAACCCGAAGGCACCTTGGCCAAATTGGTCACGGACTTAAAATTATCCCCCAAAGAAATTCCAGCCCCCATGGATGCGCATTTTTATGGAAATAAATTTTATTATGGTAGCGATGGATTAGCGTTGATGTACCTTGAACAAAGTAGCGTTGCCGAATATAATCGCTTTGTCAAAACGATTCAAGACTATGGAGTTGACTATGACGAGGTACCAGAATTTGACCTCAATTCTCCTCTCGCCAAATTGGATAATTTGACGGTGCGACAATGGTTTGACCAAGAAAAGTTTCCAGCGATTTTTTATGAGACCTATAATGTGGCGGCCAGAGGACTATTTGGGGCTAACATCGACGAAATTTCAGCCCTCAGTTTTATCCCAGAAATTAGTTTTGACTATGAAGGAGATGAACCGATTGCCGCCACGGCGGTGGCCGAATTAAACAATTCTCCAGACGCAGAATCTGGAGAACCCACTGATTCTTATAGCTTTCTCACCGGCATTACCGAAGTTACGAGTGCGCTAGGACCAGAATTGAAAAACCAACTACAACTCAATGCAACCGTGACCAGTGTGACGCAACACAATAACCTGTACTGGATTAGCTATCAAGATAAAACCGGGCTGACGCAATCATTAACCGCTAAAGTCGTGGTGTTAGCCGTGCCCGCGCCGGTGGTACTAACTTTGGCCCCAACGATACTCAGTGAAGAGCAAAAACGAATTTTACAACAAATTCCTTATGCCAGTTACCTTACCGTCGCTTTGTTTAGCAAAACGCCAATTTTTAACCAAGCGTTCGATTTAGCCGTGCCAGATGGTTATTTCTTCACCGATGTGTATGATAGCGCCTGGGTACAACGACATGAAGACGTGTCGTTAGCCAATCAAACGGATTATATAGCCAGTGTTTATATCGCACCCAACAGTTACCAAGACCAAAGTTTGCTCAAATTGACTGATGAAGAAATATTGAATAAGGTCTATACGGATTTGGAAAAATTATTTCCAGGCGCCAAAGATAAAGTGCTTGGGTATGACCTCCAACGGTTTAATTATGCTTATCCCGTAATGACGATAGGTGCCTATCAACGATTAACTCGTTTACATGAAATCACCGCTGGCAACCTCTTACTGGCTGGCGACTATACAATTTATCCGACGTTTGAAGCAGCCGTAGAAAGTGGTTATCTCGCCGCCCAAAAAGCGCTGGCCACCCTGGGGAATGAATGTCGCAATTCCACCACCACTGAAATTCCTGCGGCCATTACCACCGCCACCGGTCTCAAAGGTAATCATCTCAGTTTGAAACCCTCAGACGAGGCCACTATTACTGCCATCATCTCAGTGGCACCTGAGCATGTAGGGACCGCCGCCGAGTTATTCGCTACCGCTTTTTTCTTTTCGAAAGATGCGCCCGGTGCGTTAGTCTTCTCCCGCGAAGCCGATAAATGGAAATTATGGGATGGTCAATTAAGTAACTTAGCGGTAATGGCTTCCAAATCACAACTAAGTAAAACCGAAACTGTTAAGTTACATCAAGGTAATTTTCAAGGATTTCCAGGAAATTATCTAGTCTTAACCGGCTATCGTTTACCTGACGGCAAATTGATATACCAGCCAGAGCCGATTGAATTTAAAGTGGAAGCGAAGTCAGATTAAAATCTTAGGTAATCCTGAACAGTGAGTGCTCTGGCAGCCAGTCGGTCCCGCGTTACTCACCCTCTCCCAAAGGGAGAGGAACTGGGCGGCGGCTCGTCCCCAAATTTCCCCACCATTTTTAAAATTTACAGACCCATTAATAATGAATAAAACGAATCATCTAACTAATCATCTGTTACCCAGATTACCTCGTATTTTGTCTTTACCGTTGCGATATATTCCCGCCAAGATACCTAGTCATCTGCTAGTAATGACCTTAAATCAAATGCTGGCTAAAGCCAGCCGGGCCGGGGAATTGGATTTTTTACAAGATAAAGTGCTGTTAATCAAGGTACAGGATGCTCATCTGATATTTGGTCTAAGTCTAGTTAAATCCAGATTAATCGCTGGTCCGGTGCATCGACATTATGATGTGTGTATCAGTGGCACTGCTTATGATTTTCTGCTATTAGCAACAGGACGTGAAGACCCAGATAGTTTATTTTTTAATCGCCGATTACGCTTGGAAGGAGACACGGAATTAGGTTTGTATGTCAAAAATTTTTTAGCAGCGGTAGAATTAGAACCAGGTGCGCAAATGATAGTCAAGCAGTTAGAACATCTGCTCGATTGGTTTGAATATTCATGGCAACTGCGGCTAAAATTTCGGTAATCCATACCAACCAATGGAGGTATTAACCACCGGGTACTAAGATTCCTAAACCTGGCAGGTGCTAAGTTTCCTAAACCTGGCAGGTGCTAAGTTTCCTAAACCTGGCAGGTGCTAAGTTTCCTAAACCTTTGAGGTTTAGGAAACTTTGAACCTTGGTAATTCATCCCTTCGAGGGGTGTTATCCCTCAGACTTTTTAGGAAACCTCGGCGGTTCTAAGTTTCCTAAACCTCGAAGGTTTAGGAAACTTTGACCTTTGATAACTCATTGAATATTAAGACCTCCATTAATTTGACGGGACCACCAAAAATTCCTTTATAACTCATCACCAAATCGACCTCTTTTGATTTTTTATAAAGTGCTCAACTCTTCAAAAACGTCATGCCAGTTTGCCCAAACCAATACCCATTACAACTGCCCAAAGGAGATAAGCGCTGTAAATTTTTTATCTCCACTTCAATTTTGGTATGATTACGCAAACTCTGGTAAAAAGTCTCAATCACTAATTTAGTGTGCCTAGAATCAGGACTGATGCGCAACACATCGATTGACAATCGAGTTAATTCAGGGATGACCGACAGTAAATTATAATAATAAGCCGATTGCGTTTGAATACCATTAAGTGTTAAAAAAGGCTGTTGGTCTTGGCTAAATAAAGTCAGCCCATCGGGATAATCTAAGCACCGATATTGGCAATCATCTTTAGGCAAATTGTGAGCACGGGCGGTAAAACAACGAGCGGAATATGCCAAAGGCAAACGACCATAGACCAGTACTTCGGTTTCCACCTCAGTGGGACGTTGAGTATGCAAACTGGCAAGCGTCTCACGGGACAATTCCACCGGTAAAATCCAACGTCGTAACCCTAATTTGGCTAAATAGTTTAAAGTACGATGATTATAAATATTAATGCCTAATCCCGCTATAAAAGGCTGACCGCTCAGTAAATCCACCGCCGCCATATCGTTAGCTTCCACTAAAAAATCCCCATTTTCACACAAACGTCGTAAAGTTTGTAACTCCGAATCGGCTTCCAATAACGCCAAGGAAGACAACACGATTTCTTTACCAGTACTGGCTAACTCTTTAGCCAAAACCAACCAATCAGCGGTACGTAATAGTTTACGCTTGGCGCAAACGGTTTCACCTAAATAGATGATGTCGGCCGGCGAATCAGCCATCTCCTCATAGAATGCCAGCAAAGTTTCTCGTGACCAATAATATAATACGGGGCCAACCGCAAGTTTAGGATAAGTGTGCATGCTATAGTAATATTCCCATTTACTGGTACCAAAGGAGTCCAAAACAAGTTTTGGACCCCTGCCATTAGTTAAGGTAGATGCTCAAGGGATAACACCCCTCGGAGGGGTGTTATCCCTGCCTGTAATGACGCTCAAGGGATAACACCCCTCGGAGGGGTGTTATCCCTGCCTGTAGAATGTTACTATATGGTTATTGCCAAGGTCTGTGATACGCGCCTAATGTCGTTTGCGTACCTTCTGAAATTTGCTCTAACTCTGCCAACCAAGCGGCGGCCGGCCTAAAAGCAGTCGGATTAGTTTGAAGCGCATCTAATGCCGCTCGCCAAATTCGAGTTACTTGTGCCACATAAGCCGGACTACGTTGTCGACCTTCAATTTTAATCGCCGTAATCCCGGCCGCCTGTAATTGAGGTAAAATTTCCAACGTATTTAAACTCGTCGGCTCCTCCATGGCATAATAAGTATGTGATCCCACTTGAAAACGTCCTTTGCACAAAGTGGGATAACCCGCGGTTTCGCCGGCCCCGCGTCGGTCAATTAACACGCCACCTAAGCGCGTTTCCAAACCGTGCGGCGTTTCTCGCCATTCCACCGCTTTCGCCGGTGAGCACGCACCAAAAGTGTTGGGAGAATCACCGGTAACATAAGAAGACAGCAAACAACGCCCTTCTACCATCACGCATAAACTGCCAAAACCAAAAACTTCTATAGCGACAGGACTATGTAGTATCAAATGTTTCACTTGGGACAACGATAATACCCGCGGTAATACTACGCGCCGAATCCCAAAATGTTGATAATAAAAATGAATGGCTTGATAATTCGTCGCTGATCCCTGTACGGAAAGATGACGCGGTAAGTCTGGATAATGCTCAGTCGCATAGTCCAAGACCCCAACATCAGCGATAATGAGCGCATCGACCTCCAAATTGGCCGCCTGATCAACCGCCGCTTGCCAACGAGGCCAACCTTGTGGTTGAGGATAAGTATTAATGGCTAAAAATACTTTTACTTGATGCTCGTGCGCATAGCGAATGCCCTGCTGCATTTTGGCCAAATCAAAATTTAACCCCGCAAAATGACGCGCATTCGTATCATCACGAAAACCTAAATAAACCGCATTTGCACCATTATCCACCGCCGCTTTCAAAGAAGGTAAGTTTCCAGCCGGGCAGACTAATTCCATGTTTTTTTCCTCTGGTAAGCGAGTTCACTTTGGAAACTATCAGGCAACGTACTAATCTCTTGACGTAATTCTTCTTCATTGACTTTGCCACGCTTTGGACGCTCTCTGGGTAATGCTGCATACTCACCGGTGTTTTTACAACTCGTCACCCAGGCTTTGACCGTATTGTTGTAATGAACCTTAAACACTTGACTGGCGCTTAGACGGCTGTTTCCATTAATGACCCAATTAATTACTCTTTCTCTTAAATCCAGATGATAATTCATTTTATTACTCCTTAAGATTGATTAACTTACTTAGATTATCACATTTTTATATCTATTATAAATATTATTTTAATCATACATCTGTAGGCGGATATTACTATAAGTTAAATTAGTGGTGTTGCACATAAGGTAACTCTATTTTGAAAAAATTGTCAAATCTGTTCAACTCAATTGTTAAAATTTGACCACTTTGGTTAAAGTTATCAAATATACTTTTTTATATTCTTGAATTGAGATTTATCGATGATTTATGCTAAAATGACCAGATATTCGCAAGGAGAGATGTTGCCCTCCGCAATAAATTCTTTATGCGTATATTATGTTATTAACTAGGGGTATTTATTTTTAATTCACTGAATAATATAGAAAATAAAATTTTCTATGGGGTAAACCAGCACTGCCATTAAGTTAAGCAATCCCCCGGTCAGGTTTTAACCTTGAAGGTCTGGTTTTAGACCTTCAAGGTTT
>DZAL01000148.1 GCA_022729575.1 Thiomargarita sp. | reverse complement strand
GGAAAGTTAGCACCTGGATTTTAATACCTCCATTAGTTGGTAGGGACTACCCAAAAATTTATGTATATAAATAAATCGGCGAAAGTTGGAAAATCTAAACTACCCTCTTGGCAAGACTGACAAAAAATAATATAATACATTATTGGATTGGTTGCTATAACAGGCTTATAATTTCAATATAAAACTTAGTTTCCATTAAACAGGAGAGGTAATGACTGTGCAAAAACAGATAAATTTCTTATTGGCTACACTGCCATACATAATATTGGCCCAGCTTTCATTGACTATTACGTTGGCTCAAGCCGAAGATAGCATTTACGGCCCTACTAAATCAGGTGATTTAATTTGGAACATTGCGGGCAAAGTGACCCCTAACTCTTCTGTGACAAAACCTCAAATGATATTGTCTTTGCTAAAAGCCAATCCCCAAGCCTTCAAAGTATCTTGTAATTTCAATTCATTGAAAACTAAAGAAATTTTGAAAATACCTTCCCTAGCCGAGATTCAGAAGATAAGTGCAACGGACGCTAATGCCGAATTTAAACGACAAAATGACGAATGGACCAACCGTCGCCGAAACCCTATCAAGTGTCCAACTATCGAGTCTCCTGTAGTGGCGACAACAACTCCAACTGAAACACCAGCGGCGGAAGTACCCACTCCAGTGACCACGGCAGATCAAAAGACGATTCCTGCCACGGCCGAAAAAAATACTCCTGCGACCGCGGTGGTACCACCTAGTCCACCGGCAACCGCAGCCCCGATTAAACCAGTGTCTCCTACCACGCCACCACCAGCGGCACCAGCTCCGGTATTGCCACCCGTGGCCCCTGCAATGCCACCACCTCGGTTAGTGCCAGAAGAGAGCACTACCGTGAAGGTAGAGACACCTGTGTCAAGTACAACTTCAACCGCGTCGACTACACCTGCTACCGCTCCTCCTTCCCAGACCGAGACACCCTTTGCGTCTGCTTCTTCGTTAATGTGGATAATTCTTAGTATCGGCGGGTTATTAGCCGCTCTCATTATCGGCGGGTTATTGCATAAACTTACTAAACAGCGGAGTTCGACCGGTGAGTCTAACGAGTCGGCACCAATGGTGGCCAGTCCGCTCGGAGAAATAGATGACATGCCTTTACATACACATACCGAGATTAAAGCGGAAAATATTACCAAGGATGAGGATAAATTTAAACTCTAGTTGGTGGATACGCTTCACTTAATCCATTCTACGGACTACGGACGGATTGAAGTTTATTATTCCAGCTATTAATTTTGATGATTAAAGTAGGGTACGTCCTACGCACCATTTAGGACCACACCTGGTGCCAAAATGGTGCGTGGGACGCACTCTACCAAATGTCAAATGGCCTTTATTGAGTGTTATCGCAGAAGAGATTAATTGAATGCCACCACCACTAAAAAATGACCGATTACTACGCGCATTACAACGTCAACCGGTAGAAGTCACCCCGATTTGGTTAATGCGCCAAGCTGGACGTTATTTACCAGAATACCGTGAAACCAGAGCTAAAGCCGGCGACTTCTTAACCTTATGTAAAACTCCAGACTTGGCTTGTGAAGTCACCTTACAACCACTGGCGCGGTTTCCACTAGATGCCGCGATTTTATTTTCAGATATTCTCACCATCCCAGATGCTATGGGATTAGGATTATATTTCAGTGAAGGAGAAGGACCAGTATTTGAACGACCAGTACGAACTCAAGCTAATATTGCCGCCTTGGGAATCCCAGACCCCGAAGAGTCTTTGCGTTATGTCATGGATGCCGTCCGCTTAATTCGACAGGAATTAGGTGGCAAAGTACCTTTGATCGGTTTTGCCGGTAGTCCCTGGACCCTTGCCACTTATATGGTAGAAGGGGGAAGTTCAAAAAATTTTCGCTACGTCAAAGGATTAATGTTTCAACAACCTCTCCTCATGCACCAATTGTTGGATAAATTGGCACAAGCGGTCACTGCTTATCTAAATGCGCAAATTGCGGCAGGCGCACAAGCAGTGATGATTTTTGATACCTGGGGAGGCATTCTCACCACCAGAGATTATCTCGATTTTTCTTTACGCTACTTACAGCAAATTGTGGCTAATTTAACTAGAAAATATGAAAGTCAAACGATTCCAGTGATTTTATTTACTAAAGATGGGAATGAATGGTTAGAATCCATGGCTAATAGTGGTTGTGATGCGGTGGGCTTGGATTGGAAATTACCGATAGCAACCGCCAGGGCCCGAGTGGGTGGCAAAGTAGCGTTGCAAGGCAATCTGGATCCCTGCGTATTATATGCCTCGCCGGCACGAATCCGTGAAGAAGTCGCCACGATTTTAGCCAGTTTTGGTCAGGGCTACGGACACGTATTTAATTTAGGTCATGGCATTCATCCTCACGTTAATCCAGAACATGTTGCCGTATGTGTTGACGCGGTACATAGTTTGAGCCGGGCTTATCACGTCAAAGAAAATCAGTAGCGATGATTTGAAGTTTAAAGATTTTGGTAGTCCCTCTAAACCAATGGAGGTGTTAAAAGTCAATGAATTATCAAAGGTCAAGGTTGGTCTTTACCTCACCAGTGAAGGCCAACTTAAAAACGTTCAAAGTTGGCCTTCACTCGTCAAGTAGCTCAAATTCGAGGTCTTATGGATGACATTCATAGACGGAGTGCTATCCCTGTCAACTCCATCAGTTGGCAGGGACTACCCATTTTCTTGCCACCACGCGGCGCAAGACAATTCATTTCAATTATCTTCATCACCCTTAATCAGGGTTAAACCTCTTATTTGCTTCATAACACTTGGAATAGTGGCTCCGCCACCTACCCCATGGGGGTGACAAAATTATAGAAAAATAGTGCAAACCATAACTAAATCTGCTATAATTTTCTCATTTACTCAAATTCTATTCTAAGCTAAGGACACGTAGATTGACATGGTTACATTTGCCAAAGAAATTCTCCCAATTAATATTGAAGACGAAATGAAACAATCTTACCTAGATTACGCTATGAGCGTAATTGTAGGTAGAGCTTTACCAGATGTCCGTGATGGCCTAAAACCAGTCCATCGTCGAGTGCTGTATGCCATGAATGAACTTGGCAATGTCTGGAATAAACCTTATAAAAAATCAGCACGTATCGTGGGTGACACTTTAGGACGTTTTCACCCCCATGGAGATACCTCGGTCTATGACACCCTGGTACGCCTAGCACAACCTTTTTCGTTACGCTATCCGTTAGTCGATGGACAAGGTAATTTTGGCTCGCTCGATGGCGATAATCCCGCCAGTATGCGTTATACTGAAGTCAGGATGGCCAAAATAGCTCATGACTTAATGACGGACCTGGACCGAGATACCGTCAATTTTGTTCCCAATTATGACGGTGCCGAAATCGAACCCAGCATCTTTCCGGCGCGTTTTCCCAATCTTCTCATTAACGGTGCCAGTGGTATTGCCGTGGGCATGGCCACCAATATTCCGCCTCATAACTTACGCGAAGTTATCAGTGCTTGCCTCGCTTTCATCGACAATCCCAGTATTACCGTGGAAGGACTCATGAAATATCTGCCTGGTCCTGATTTTCCCACGGCCGGGATTCTGTATGGCGCAGATGGGATTTTAGATGGCTATCGCACTGGTCGAGGCCGAATTTATATTCGCGCTCGTACCCATATTGAAGACGATGAGAGTAACGGCAAACAAAAAATTATCGCTACCGAATTACCTTATCAAGTCAACAAAGCCCGGCTCGTCGAAAAAATTGCGGATTTAGTTAAAGAAAAAAAACTGGAAGGTATCACCGAGTTACGTGATGAATCGGATAAGGATGGAGTTCGTGTGGTTGTTGAATTACGGCGGGGTGAAAATGCCGACGTGATTTTAAATAACTTATTTCAACATACTCAATTACAAATTACCTTCGGTTTCAACCTAGTCGCCTTAGTCAATGGCCAACCGCGTTTATTGAATTTAAAAAATTTGATTGAATTTTTTATTCACCACCGTCGCGAAGTGGTCACTCGTCGTACCCGTTTTGAACTGCGCAAAGCGAGAGACCGCGCTCATATTTTAGAAGGTTTGGCGATAGCCATCAACAATATTGATGAGATTGTGGTTCTCCTCAAAGCGGCAAACAATCCTCAAGAAGCCAAAGAACGTTTATTGCTTAAGCATTGGACTCCTGGGCCGGTCATCACCATGTTACAGGAAACCGGCGCCCAAACTTCACGCCCCGACGAATTGCCGGTAGAATTTGGCTTGAGTGAAGCTGGTTACCGTTTATCAGAGTCACAAGTCCAAGCGATTTTGGACCTACGCTTACATCGCTTGACGGGTTTAGAGCAAGGCAAGATTTTGGACGAATATCAAACCTTGTTGAATACGATTAAAAATTTACTAGGCATTTTACACAGCGATGAGCGATTGATGCAAATCATTGGGGCCGAGCTATCGGCCGTGGGAGAAGAGTATGGTGATGCGCGACGCACCGAAATTATTTATGAAGGCGCAGTGCGTTTACGAATGGAAGACCTGATTAGCCAAGAAGATATGGTGGTGACGTTATCCCATAGCGGTTATGTTAAATCCCAACCGGTGAGCGATTACACCTCGCAACGGCGCGGCGGTAAGGGTAAGGCGGCGACTCAAGTGAAAGAAGAAGATTTTATTGACAAATTGTTTGTGGCTAATACTCATGATACCATTCTATGCTTTAGCAGTTTAGGTAAAGTCTATTGGCTTAGAGTCTATGAATTACCGCAGGCCAGCCGAATTTCTCGTGGCAAACCGATGGTGAATTTATTACCGCTGGGAGAAGGTGAACGTATTAATGCGGTGCTACCCGTGCGCGAATTTGGTGAAAATCAATTTGTCTTTATGGCCACCGCCCGAGGGACTGTCAAAAAGACGGCTTTAATTGAGTTTTCCAGACCTCGTACTAACGGCATTATTGCGCTCTCCTTGGATGAGCAAGACCAATTAATTGGCGTGGATATTACCGATGGTAAACAAGATGTGATGTTATTTTCCCGTCAAGGTAAAGCAGTACGTTTTAGTGAAACCAAAGTCCGCGCGATGGGACGCACCGCCCGAGGAGTGCGTGGAATTACCTTGGAACCGGAGGATGACGATAAAGTCATTTCTTTGATTATTACTCATACCAATGGCACTATCTTAACGGCGACCGTGAATGGTTTTGGTAAACGCACTCCAGTAGAAGATTATCCCACCAAAGGCCGCGGTGGCAAAGGTGTCATTGCGATTAAGACCACGGAGCGTAATGGTGAAGTAGTAGGGGCCGTGCAAGTAGAAGAAGATGACGATATTATGTTAATCAGTAATCGTGGCACGTTAATTCGCACCTCAGTTAATCAAGTGTCAGTGGTGAGTCGTAATACTCAAGGCGTTAGTTTGATTCGTTTAAATGAGGGAGAACAATTGGTGGGTTTAGAACAAATAGTCGAACTCAATAATGACAACGACTCAGTTAATCAAGTCTCAGTGGTGAGTCCTGAGACTCCAGGTCAAGACGTTAGTTTGATTAGTTTAAACGAGGGAGAACAATTGGTGGACTTAGAACAAATAGTCGAACTCAATGACAGTAATGACAGTAATGACAGTAGTGAGGAAACACCCTAGTGGAGCATGAGGCCATCAAAATAAGTTGGATTTATCTAATTGTAGCGATTGTATTAGAAGTGTCTGGCACTCTCTCGATGAAACTATCAGAAGGCTTTAGCAAGTTAGTGCCTTCCATTGCTATGTTAGTGTTTTATTTATTGGGTCTAAGTATGTTAGCACTGGCGTTGCGAAAAATTGATGTCAGTATTGCCTATGCGGTGTGGTCTGGTTTAGGCACGGCGATTATTGCCCTAGTTGGCATATTGTGGTTTGAAGAGCCTATTACCTTATTGAAAATTATTTCACTAGGTCTAATTATTGCTGGCGTGGTGGGTTTAAGTTTAGAAACTGGATAATCAATTGGTAAGCCAGTTGTTGGAGTCCGGAATTTATTCCGTTGTGGTTTTTGTTTTTGGAGTCCGGAATTTATTCCGTTGGAATCCGTAAACCACCACGGAATAAATTCCGGACTCCAACTACCACCACGGAATAAATTCCGGACTCCAACTACCACCACGGAATAAATTCCGGACTCCAACCACTACCACGGAATAAATTCCGGACTCCAACCCAAACTCGCTACCGATTATTGAGGTTTAATTTCGATATATGTATCATCATCATTATCCTGCCCAAGGTTTTATTCTCGTTACAACTATTTGGTTTCTGGCTATTCTTACCATTGCGGCCGGTTTTTTGGCACTTTGGACCCAACGCAGTTTGACGCTGGCGCAATCGTTACAAGATGATGTTCAGGGGGAGATTGATATGTATAGTACCAAATCTAATCTCCTCTATATACTTTCCACCCAACGTTTTACGATCGGCGGGATGACGGTCCCGTTAGCCGAAAATCCAGCCAAAACCGAAAAAAGTTTAAGAGATAAATTTGTCAAACAAGCCTTGGCGGATTATAGTAACGATCCCGCTAAAGGTACCGAAATTGCTTTAGATGATCGTCCTTATGTGGGGACTGGTAAAGCCTATTTTGCCTTGCAAGAATTAGGCGGTTTGATTAATATTAATCTCGAATCGGAGGCGGTGATTGGGCGTTTACTTGGTTTGCTAGGAGTAGCGGAAGATTTGCAAGCGCCTTTGGTCGCTAAACTAAAAGATTATATTGACTTAGATGATTTACATCGACTTAATGGGGCCGAATCATTTCATTACCGACAACGCAATTTACCTCCTCCAACTAATCGTTTTTTGAGTAATCCTATGGAGTGTAAACGGATTTTAGGCTGGGCCGAGCAATCAGGGTTATGGAAAGATTTGGCGTTAGCACAATTGACCAATACCATTTTACCGGTTCGTCCGAATTTTAATACCGCCCCAGTTAAAGTCTTGCAAGCGGCTTATTATATGGATGCCGACACCGCCGAAAGATTTGTCAAACTGCGTCAAACGCTACCGTTTTATAATGTCGAGACGATATTTCAAGTTACCGGCGCGGTAATGGATTTAGAAAACATCGATGCTAATTTATTTCCGACCCCCTTCTTCCGTTTGACGCTTTGGTACCAAGGTAACCAACGAATGCAACAGATTTTTTTAAATTCGAACCCCAAAGGGGATGACGCTAAACCCTGGTTAATCAGTTATCGTTTAATTTCGCCATTACTTCCTATCTACACTCAAACTGAGCCTAATCATGTCCAAACGACTCTTTTCGACTCCTCGTTATCTACAAAAACGCCATGAATTATTGACTCCTACCAGCAAAAAATCGCGTGGTGAATGGGTAGTTTCGCGTGGCTTATGTCATTATCGGTTATTTGAATTAACTGAAATTCCAATGGCGCGTCGTTCTCAGGTGTTGCCCATGAAAATTAAGCAATGGAGTCCTTTTGTGAATTACGGCAGTTACCAGGTGTGGCAAGGTGGGAAAGTTCAAGTTTGGATTTGGGACCAAGCAGTGCAACAACAGTTAGTTGCTGACACGGAACTGAAAAAAGCGACCATTCTTCCTGAAACGTTGTTACGTACTCGTACTACTGAGGGCGTACAATTAGTAAAATGTTTAGACGGGGTCGAAGGACAAATTTGGAAAGAAAGTCTGCTCATTGGTAGTCGTTGGTGGGAACAATCTCCTAATGCGATTGAATGGGACCAGTTTCAACGGGCTCATGGTTTACCGGCCACGATAACGATGCCCACCGTGGTAGAATCACCTTTGTTAGCACAACCCTGGGGCAAACATAAAACGACCGGTGGTAATAGTTTTGGAATGGTCCAGGAACGAATGGTTATTATGGTAGGAATTGCGGTATTTTCGGTGATGTTCACCTGGCAAACGGTAAGTAGTTTAAAATGGCGACAAGCCTTGGCTGGCCTACAAACTCAAATTGATGAACTGAGTCAAACCATTGAACCGATTTTAACGGCTCGTAATCAAGCGATGGCAGATCGACAACAGTTTGAAAAAATTGTCTTGCTTAATCAATTTCCATCGCCAATCGAATTGATAGCTCAAATTGCGGAAAAATTGCCCCCAGAGGCTAAGTTACTGGAATGGTCTTATCAGTTAGGAAATTTAAGTTTTATCGTGGAAACCGCGCAACCGGATCCGACTTTTTACGTGACGACGTTTCAAGAGGTGTCGTGGTTTAAAGAAGTGAAGGCGGAAACAGGTAGTGGTCGCAAGGCTAATCAGATTGTGGTGAGTATGCAGATTAAACTTGAGCAGTGAAAACTAAGTACTGAAGCAGAAATTTGGCGGTATTTTCCCTCACCCCCGGCCCTCTCCCAAGGGGAGAGGGGCGAAAGAAAATAGGAGAAAATTTCTGCTTCGGTATTTATCTTGTTCCTACGCGAAGCCAAGGAATGCCGCCGTGACGCTCGGCATCACCAGACTTCGACCACACGCGAGTGGTGAGGTTCCGCTCAACCGGCGCTGAGTCAGAGTCGACGGTCACGGGACGCGCGTCCGGTCGACATTCCTTGGTTTTGCGTGGTAATGAGACTAGGTTTTTCACTCTCTCGTGCCAACTTCCTTCGGTGGATTCAACAAAAAATGGTAGTGATGCAATCTGGGTGATAGCCTCTTCCCCCCCCCGGCCCCTCCCCTAAAGGGAGAGTGGAGAACGGCGTAATCCGTGATTTTCTCCCCTCTCCCTCTGGGAGAGGGGCCGGGGGGTGAGGGTAAACATATCACCCAGATTTCATCACTACCCAAAAAAATTAATATATTTAATAAATCAAATGTTTCAATCTCTCCTTTCAGAATTACGTCAAAACTTTCGTTTACGCCTTGGAGTATGGGTTATTTTAGCGTTAACAATGAGTTACGTGGTATTGGTACTTAATGATTACCGGAAACACTTGCAACAAGATTATCAAGAGGCTTTGACGCGGTTGCATCAATTACATCTGATTGCGAAACAAACCCAATGGTCACAGCGGGCCAAGCAGGCGCAAGAGTTACGGGGACAATTGGAAGCCAGGCTGTGGCAAGCTAATAGCAAAGGGTTAGCCCAAGCCATGATTCAAAGTTGGTTACAAGAAGAAGTATATTTTGCCCGCATTGAGGAGCCGCGGTCGCAAGTAGAAACCGCTCAAGTGGTGCCTAAGCACCCACAATTATGGCAGGTCACGGCTAAATTGGATGGCATTTTTGTGCCCAAACGCTTACAAAGTTTACTTTCAACCATTGGTCAGTCTCGGCAATTGGTTATCATAGAACGATTAGACATTCGTTATTCCAACACGTCTAGGTTCACTTTAGTATTTAGTGCTTACTTTGCGGCGACTGGTAGCGGTGCGTAAAATTGAACTGACCAGAGTGGAGAATTTATGATTAAATTATTGATTATTCTGATTATTATAAATGGTCTCGTGGCAGTAGGTGCGGTCTGGTATGTGCAATTACCGACGACTGAATCAGTGACCGAAAGTGAAGATAAGTGGAGTTTACCGCCATTACCCTCGATGGATAAAGTGGCTCAGTCGTATATCAAGTTACTGAAATTACATCCTTGGAAAATTGAGGAGGTGGCACCGGCGGCACCCGCACCGGTCGTAGCGGCACCGCCAGTGGTGCCTAAACCTGCTTCCGCCTCATTGCTTAAACGCGATTGGCAATTGGTGGGAATTGTGCAACGTGGTGAGCAACGTTATGTATTAGTGTTAGATAAACAGAGTAAAGTTAAATCTTATTCGGTAAAAAACGTATTACCTAATGGTGCGTTGCTGTTCAATATTCAGAATGATTTTATAGAAGTAGTGCTGAAAAATGGTAAGATGGAAAAAGTGGAATTGTATGAATGAATTCAGCTTAGGCACGGTTAATTCAACCACCCCCAACCCCTCCTTGTTAAGGTGGTCCCTGTCAACTCAGTTAGCGCATACTCCCCTCCTTAACAAGGAGGGGTTGGGGGTGGTTATGCGTAAGATGAGACAATAAATATATCAGGTCGATTAAATGAAGAAATATAAAGATATTAAAAGTTATAGCACAAATCTTGCAAGACTATGTTATTTAATTGTTTCGCAGATTTGACAACTTTCCAAAAGTTGTCAAATCTTTTTTGTACCTAGAGTAAAATGAGTAAAATAAGCAAATTGAAATTTGCGATTCATAAAATTGGTTAATATAATGAAAGTTCCAAAATTACTAAAAAAATTATTACTAGGTCAATTTATTTTATTCAGTTGCTTTAGCATATTAGTGCTTTTAATATCTAATTGGTATCTGCAACGACAATTAGTATTCAAATCTCAACAACAGGGAATAATGATTAGTCGTCAGATTGCTCATCTGAGTGAACAACTTTTAGTTGGGAAAGATAAACCAGTGCAAGCTCTGGTTGATGAATTTTCGAAGATTGAAGGGGTCGCTTATATTTTGGTCACTAATGAGTCCGAAAATATTATTGCCCATACGTTTAACTCAACGATTCCAGCCGCACTAACTACGCTTATCCAAAACACGCCAGCGGCCGGTGCCAAAGAAGAAGTTCATTTAGCCGAAATGAGTTTACCTAACATCGGTAAAGTCAATGATATTGCCTTTTCCACGCCAAGTGGTGTCTTTGGTCATATTCATATTGGCACCGGTCATCATTTCATCACGCATCAAGTGTGGACCATGTTAATGTGGCAAATAGGAATGATTGTAACACTGCTGTTGGCCAGCGTCGTCACTAGCTATGGTCTCATTTTAATCAATTTATCTAAAATGAGTTCTCAACCACTGAAGGGTCTTCCAATTACTGAAGGAGAAGAGCAATTTGCGCTAGTTGCCGATCAGATTCCAGTTCCTATTATACTTAGTCGCTTCACTGATGATCGCATTGTATACGCCAATAAATCCGCGGCCTCCGCTTTAGAAAGCACACCAACGCAACTACGAGAACATCACCTCACCGAGTTTTACCAAGATTCGACCCTCCGGCCACAATTATGGCAACAAATTCAACAGCAAGGTCATCTATTTAACTATGATCTGGCCATGACTACTCTTGACCAGCAATCTAAATGGTTCACCATGTTTTTACAACTGGTAAACTTTGGCCAATCACCGCCAGTAATTCTGAATGTCTTTTATGATATTACATCCCGCAAACAGACCGAGGAAGAATTATTAAATTTTACTAACGCGCTACAAGCGAATGAAAAAAAATATTGTGCCTTATTCGATTCCGCCCATGATGCTATCTTTATTATCGATGGCTATCGGTTGATTGATTTTAATTCCAGTACGTTGAGTTTGTTTAATTACACGGTCGAAGAATTAGTGGAAAAAACGCCATACGCGCTATCTCCTCCTACGCAATTGGACGGGAGCCACTCTGAAGTCAAAGCGAAAGCCAAAATTGAAGCGGCCTTGGCAGGTACTCCCCAACTATTTGAATGGGTACATCAAAGAAAGGATGGCAGTTTATTTTATGCCAAAGTCAGTTTGAATGCGATTGACTTAGTTGGCCGTCGTTGTGTACAAGCCATTGTTCGTGACATTACTCAAGAGCGACAACATGCGGAAGCAGAACAATTGCGGTTTACCCATGAATTACAAAAAAGTGAAGAACGATTTCAGGTGATTGCTCAAACCACCCCCATTCCGGTGATGATTACTCGAGTGGCTGATAATGAAATTGTCTATGCCAATGAGCAAGCCTCCGTAACCTTTGGGGTCTTAACGACGGAATTGATTGGTCGTTACACTAAAGAATTTTTCTTGACCTTAGAAGATTGGCAAGACTTTGCTAACTTCTTGGTGCGTGATGGATTTATGTATGATTATGAAGTTCAAATGAAAAAAATCGATGGCACTCCCCTCTGGGCCTCCTGGTTTTCACAACCCACGCTCTTTAATAATGAATCCGTGATGGTCAACACGATTTATGATATTACGGCGCGTAAACAATCTGAGGAGGAGAAACTACAGTTTATTAAAGAATTACAAGAAACTGAAGAGCGATTTCGCGTAATTGCCGAAACGACACCGATTCCTGTGGTCATCACGCAGACTGATAATGGTCTAATTTTATATGCGAATCAGCGAACCCGTAAAGTGTTTGGATTGTCGGTTGAGGAGTTGGTGAATAAACATCGCACCAGTGATTTTTATGCGGAACCCAATGAACGTGAAAAATTATTGATTACCGTTAAACAGTCTGGTGCTGTAGAAAATTATGAAATGCAGTTACGTCAACCTAATAATACCCTGGTTTGGGTGAGTCTGTTTGTTCAACCGCTGTTATTCAAAAAAAAGAAGGCGTTACTTACCGCCATTTATGATATTACTGAGCGAAAACAGGCGGAAGAAGAACGATTACGTTATATCAATGAATTGGCCAGTTTAAACACCATGTTAACGAGGCTTAACACGGCTTACGAACGATTTGTGCCTTATGAATTTTTGCAACTGTTAGGCAAAGAAAATGTGATTGATGTTCATTTAGGGGACCAGGTGGAGCGAAACATGACGATATTATTTTCTGATATTCGTGGCTTCACCTCACTGTCAGAAAAAATGACACCACAGGAAAATTTTAGTTTTATTAATTCCTATTTAAGTCAGATGGCCCCTATTATTAGTGAACATCAAGGATTTATTGATAAATACATTGGAGATGCTATTATGGCACTGTTTGCCACCAATGCCGATGATGCAGTCCGTTGTGCGATAGCCATGTTGAAACGATTAGAGCAATATAATTGGTCACGGCAACCCTTAACACTACCGATGATTAGCATTGGTATTGGTTTAAATACAGGACCTTTGATGTTAGGGACCGTAGGCGACGAAAATCGAATGGAAGGGACGGTTATTTCCGATTCAGTGAATCTCGCCTCACGAGTGGAAGGACTTAATAAAATTTATGGTACTACTTTATTAATTACTGAATATACCTATCAACAGCTCATTGACCTCTCACAATATAAAATTCGAGTCATTGACCGGGTGACGGTAAAAGGTAAAACTCGTTCGGTGATAGTCTATGAAGTGTTTGACGCGGACAATGCAGTGTCAGTAGAACTTAAATTAGCAACCTTGTCTGATTTTCAAACGGGCTTTCAATATTACCATCAGGGTAACTTTAGAGTAGCCAAAGTGCTATTTGAAAAGGTGTTAAAGACTAATCCTTCGGATAAAGTGGCACAAGTATACTTAATGCAATGTCAAAGTAAATTAAATTTAGGAGAAATTGTTTAATTGCTTAACTCACCTTACGCACAGTTAATTCAACCACCCCCGGCCCCTCCTTGTTAAGGAGGGGTGGTTATGCCTCAATGCCATTTTCTCGTTCCCACGCGGAGCGTGGAGCGTGGAGTCCAAGACATGTCTTGGACTCCAAAAGATGCGTACATAGAATAGCTTACCAAGGAGGGGTTGGGGGTGGTTATGCGTAAGCTGAATGGTTTAATTATTTAATTATTTAACAGGAAACCAACATGGCTAAGAGATTGATGAACGCATTTGAAATCGCCAAAGAAATCGCTGGCATTCAAGCACAATTTCGGTTAGCGATACGGTCTGGAATGAGCGTGGTCAAAGCCGAAAGGGAACCGGATACCGATTCTAATGTGTCAAGAATGAAACTGGCGTTAAGTGAAGTCTTGGGGAAGCCAGTGGAAATTTAATATTTTACCTTACGCATGACCACCCCCAGCCCCTCCTTAACAAGGAGGGGGGTATGCGCCAATTACGCATGACCACCCCCAGCCCCTCCTTAACAAGGAGGGGGGTATGCGCCAATTACGCATGACCACCCCCAGCCCCTCCTTAACAAGGAGGGGAATATGCGCCAATTACGCATGACCACCCCCAGCCCCTCCTTAACAAGGAGGGGAGTATGCGCCAATTGAGTTGGTAGGGACCACTCCCCTCCTTAGCAAGGAGGGGCCGGGGGTGGTTGAATTTAAAGTGCTAAATTCGTTTAGCTTCGTTGAAAGAGGACTATTCATGGCAGTATCATTTGAAGTGAATTACCGTTTTGACCCACAAACATGTCGTCATTACTTAAATGATTTTAGTACCGTGTTGCATTGTCACCACTTTATTACTCTCTACACCCAGTTGGCTGATGATGCTACTCATTTTGAAGGTGAGCGGATGTTAAAAGAAGCCGCCGAAGATACTTTTTATGAAGTATTGCAGGATTACTACCAAAAGCACCAATTGACGCAACTCAGTGACCAAATTAGCATTGCTGAACAATACTGGCAAATGGTTGGCATGGGTAAACTCCAATTTATGGAAATTGGAAAATACACTGTATGCGCTGAGATGTTGCATTCACATGTGGATCAGGGCTGGTTAATCAAATGGGGACTGGCGACGAAACCGATTAATTTTATCACCGAAGGTTTTATTGCCGCCGTCGCCGCCTTGGTAAATGCACGGCCACCTAAGAGTTATGGAGTGAAGGCACTGAAAGCCTTGGCCCAAGGAGAAAATAAATCGCTATTTCGCGCAACTTTAAAGTAAGCTAACAGGAAGAGAGCAATGGCAATCAATCGACAAATAATTATCGAGCAGATGTCCAAAATTCACGTCAGGGGTAATCACGAAGGTATTATTCCTGCATTTAATGTGTTCATTCAGCAATTACCTACTGATTTTTGGAATGGATTTGCTCGTCGGATAATCAATAACGTCTCAGAGGACTTGATAGAAGTTGCGGAAGCCTTATTGGTAAATGCGGCGCATGAATGTGGCTATCATACAGGCTATGGAATTATTAATTCACCAGAATGGAAAACTATCATCACGCCGATGATTGAACAAGTACCCAGAGATACACTCTATGGTGCTTTTGCCTTGGTTACCGCCTGGGGTTGGGCCAACACTGAAATTGTAGAATTGGTGCCGCAGGAAAAGATGGTAATACATGCTTACAACTATTATGAAAGCGATGTGATCAGATATGGTAAAGCGCAAGGGCCTTGTGCTTACATGATTCAAGGAATTTGTGCTGCATTCATGGATTTAGTTTATGGGTCACAACCTTACCCCAATGGCATGGGTACTTTTGTCTGCCAACAGACCAAAGGAATAGAAATCGGCGATGAATACGGAGAATTTGTTGTTACTCGTGCTTTGAAGATTTGACAACTCGAACTAAGATTTGACAACTTTCAAAAAGTTGTCAAATCTGGAACTCGAACTAAGATTTGACAACTTTCGAAAAGTTGTCAAATCGTTCTTTCGAAATCTGTGGTTTGGTTTTAGATTTGACAACTTTCGAAAAGTTGTCAAATCTGGAACTCGAACTAAGATTTGACAACTTTCAAAAAGTTGTCAAATCGTTCTTTCGAAATCTGTGGTTTGGTTTTAGATTTGACAACTTTCGAAAAGTTGTCAAATCTGGAACTCGAACTAAGATTTGACAACTTTCAAAAAGTTGTCAAATCTGGAACTCGAACTAAGATTTGACAACTTTCGAAAAGTTGTCAAATCTGACACCAATCTGGATACTCTCCTTATTCCACCACCACTCCTTTTTCCAATTTTACGTCTTTCCCTAGTTTTACACCAGATAATTTACTGCCCTTCTTGATTCGCACCTTCTCCAACACCGCAGGAGACTTCTTATCTCCCTTGATAGTCCCTTTCAAAGTGCCACCAGCAATCTTGGTCCCGGCCAACAAGGTGACATCTTGGAAGAAACCACCGACTTTGCTAGTATTGGTAATCACTCCACCCAAAGTGCCACCAATAATAGACATGCCTTTAAAGTCAAAATCTAGCATCACCCCGAAATTTTTGATATAACCCGTGACCACACCGCCGGTCAATTTACCTTTAACGGTAATGGTGAAATTGGAGACCCAACCAGTATTAACTAGATTGTTGGATAACACCCCATTGGAGACCATGCCCTGACTTTGAATATCTAACTCAGTCACGGGACGACCGCCATAATTGCAAACTTGATTAATACTGCCGGTAGTCTCGCAGGAGAAGGAAGCACCACCGAGTATCAGTGCGGCAATCGGAATCACTGGCACCACCGGAGTAGAAACTTCTGGAGTAGAGGCTTCAGCCGGTATTGACGGCACCACCGGAGTAGAAGCTTCAGCCGCCGGAGTAGAGGCTTCAGCCGGTATTAACGGCACCACCGGAGTAGAAGCTACTGGAGTAGAAGCTACTGGAGTAGAAGCTACTGGAGTAGAGGCTTCAGCCGGTATTGACGGCACCACAGGAGTAGAGGCTACTGGAGTAGAGGCTTCAGCCGGTGTTACCGGCACCACCGCGGGAGTTACCACCGTCGGTGGCACCACAGGCTCAGGTATCACCACGACTGGTGGCAATTCCACAGTGCCAAATTGCGCTTCACAT
>DZAL01000147.1:10880-16429 GCA_022729575.1 Thiomargarita sp. | reverse complement strand
CTATATTCACTACATTAAATCAGGTTCTTCCTCTTTTGTCAATGCGTAACTTCTATAAATTCACTTTGAATGCCTTAACTTCAAAAATATCTCGAAACGCCTGGTCAATTTTACTGTTTGGACGAGGTTTATTAACTCACCTTACGCATGACCACCCCCAACCCCTCCTTGGTAAGGAGGGGAGTAAGCACCACCTAAATCGCAGGGGATATTCCCCGCCTTAGCCAGGAGGGGCTAGGGGTGGTGGTGCGTAAGGTGGTGTATTAACACGACCCAAGAAATCTAGCCGTAAAATAGCCTCTATAGTGCTTAACAGTTGTAAACCAGTGACATAGTCCAATTCCTTTTCACATCGCACAAAGTATTCTTCAAGGTGCCGTTCACGCATCCCCATAAAATATACAGGCAAGGTTTTTCCCGCTTTAAAATTGGCCCAGATACTGGCCCGATAAGCAATAAGCGAGTTCTGAGAGACACTATAGCAACTCCAGATACTCTCAAAGTGAAGTTGACTACCTGAGGGAGAAAAATTAGCTTTCATCTATATTAGGTTGCATAATAGACATTAAGATTTTCGCGAAACTATTTCGGTCTAAGACCGGCAATGTCTTCTTCACACCTGTTCTCAGGTTGGTAATTGAATCGATTATATCATTCACGTTGGTAAAAAGCGAAACCACACGCCAAACGTTTTTATTCTCATTGGTGTTATGGGCTGGCATCAACCACAGTTTAGCTTGACCCGCTTGACCGTACATCATCACCTCTCCTAGAACATTGGCCAGTTCCACACCTTGAGGGTCTATAGAAACAGTTTCCTCTCCTACCTGAATTTCTAGTCTCTCCACCTCATAACTTCCTAAATAAGGTTCTGTTATTATCTGCGGAGTCGTTTTAACAGTTACCACGCCTTGCTTAATTGAAGACTGCAACCATTTTTGAATATCACCATATAAGTCTTTAACTGCTGATAACCATTGGCGCTGTTTGGCTTCCCAATAAGGTTTATCGCTATGCGCTTCGCTAAGAGATTTCTTTGTTCTGAGAAATTCATGTAAAGTCATAATTATCTGCTTCTGAGTTATTAAGATTCTGGAAAGCGCGTTCTAAATAATAAGTACTGAAGCATAAATTCGGCGGTATTTTCCCTCACCCTCTCCCAGAGAGCGAGGGGCGAAAGAAAATACGGAAAATTGCTACTTCAGTACTTACTTGTCAGTTGGTAGTCCCTCCAAGATAATGGAGGTCTTAACATTCAATGAGTTACCAAGGTTCAAAGTTTCCTAAACCTCAAAGGTTTAGGAAACTTTGCACCTACCAGGTTGAGGAATCGGCGACCCGGGCGGTAGGCGGTAGGGTATATCCGCGAAGCGTCATACACCACTGCGGTTACTACCTCCATTGGCTGGTAGGGACTACCTGTCAGTCAGTATTTCTCGTCAAGCGAGATTGTTGGTAGTAAGGCCTAAGCACCGTGAGTACCGCCTGGTCTGAATCAGAATTTGCAGAATTTTAGAATTAGCCGAATGAAACCCACTCCATTCTGAAAATTCTCTAATTCTGCAAATTCTGATTCTGACAACCAGACCTGACAACTTTTCAAAACCTGTCAGGTCTTCTGAGAGGGTGAACGACCAAAAAACGTTGCATACCCTAACCTGGCTAATGAAGAGTAGTAATTATCTGGATTCCTTCAATCACCTCGAAATCAGCAGGATTATGAGTTACCAGTGGTAACTGATATTGAAGTGCGGTGGCGGCTATCCAAGCATCTTGAGGAGAAATCGGGCGTCCCAACTGACGACACTGAGCACGAATTTTACCCCACCCGCGGCAGGTTTCTAGGTCTATCGGTAATACCGTATAGTGTTCTGCCAACATCGTCTCTAATTGAGTCACACGAAACTCTCCCCAGTGCCGAATAGCCACCCATTGAAATAATTCGGCAACCGTCATCATTGATAAAGCTAACAGTCGTCCTTGTAAATACGGTTCATAGAGTAACGCGCGACTGTCTTGTTTAAAAATAAAAGAAAAGATATTCGTGTCTAACAACACTAGGTGGTTCATAAGACACGATCCTCACGACGTTGTTGATAGAGGTATTCAATAATGTCGTCGGCCGATTCTTCTGCGGGCCAAAAGTCTGCTGCCAATTCAGCCAGTGTGTGAACGGGCTTAGTGGGCGATGTTTGTAGAATTTCCTCAAAATTCTTAACTTGCCACGCTACAACTTTGAAAAAGTGGTTGAGTTGCAAGGCGTGAGAGATAATTTTAAGTAATTCCAGTTGTTCCACAGGTGAGAGTTGTTTAGCCGAATCAATGACCGATTGCAATGATGTGTTCATAATTGACCTCGTGATTACAGTTAAATCCTAAAAATATAGTAATATCCTTATCCAGTTGTCCCATAATGAGTTTGGCCAGCCAGCAGGGATAACACCCCTCGAAGGGGTGTTATCCCTCGAAAAGTACAACAGTAGGTGAGTATTACTATATCACAACGCATTAGAGAACGCAATGAATTATCCCTTGCCCTATTTGTGGTATTCCATCATTTGTGGTGTTAAGGTGTAAGATTATCAAAATCAGAATTTCCAGAATTTTAGAATGAACCGAATGAACCTCAACCCATTCTGTAAATTCTCTAATTCTGTAAATTCTGATTCTGACAACCAGACCTGTCAGGCCTCTCTACTGAGAGGGCAAATAACCAACAGGCGTTCACACCCCCGATACTGACCTTCTCTATTATTTTAACCGAAAATGGAGAGTTTTACCAGTCAGCCGCAGTTTACAGATGCCACTTCTCGAAGGGATGGCATCTGTGGTCGAGGGTGCCATTTCCAGAGAATGAGAAACTACCGAGGACTATGTCTAGGAGAGAGAGAAATCGGGGATTAGACCTGACAGGTCTGGAAGACCTGTCAGGTCTGTTGAGAAAGTAACAGGCAACCCAAAAGTGTTGCATACTCTACCTTAGCTACCTTGCTAAAATTCACCGTGTCGCCCAACTTAAAGAGTAAAGAGTTAAGAGTCGACCCGATCACATTCTTCTACAGGCGCCTCCGGCACTTTTGCCAAGACGGCCCGACAAGCCGCTAAATTGGCACGTATTGATAACAGATTTTCTTCAGCTTCAGTCGCCGTCCAAGCGGTTAAGTGTTTAGAAATCAGTTGGATTAAGAATTGATTGACCGAAGTATGTTCTTGGGAAGCCAGTTGTCGGGCGCGTTCCCATAAGAAATCGGGTAATTCTATCAGACATTGGTTCATGATCTGCACCTCTTCAGTGGTTCATAAAAAAGTTTGGGAGAGAGAATTTTCAGATGAAAACGTGAGGCCGCCGGCCAAAAGTCTTTTTGGTTGAAGGTGATAAGCGCATCTGCCGGTCCGTTGATTGCCACTTCTAAGACCATTTCATCTTTGGGGTCAGGTAATTGAGGTCTCCATAAGTAGCTAATTTTGACCTCTTTGCCACGATAAGCTAACATATTCAAAATGTCATCGATATCTTGCAATTGTAATCGGTTGGCTACCAATTGTTCTTCTCGTTTGAGTACGGCTTCATATTCTAAGAGTAGGGGGACTGACAGGAGTATTTGAAAACGCGGGTCTCCCTCGATTATCAGGGTTAAAATTTGGAAAAACGTACCCTGGCGAGAACGTAAACTTGCCACTAAGACGTTGGTATCTAATACGATAAGCATAATCCATGGAGATTATCTAGGTGAGTGGTTAAACTCTAATCATTGTTAATAATAAGATGGTTGAGGGTAGTTTAGTACAAGTCACTTTTGATTGTCAAGAACTGAAAAGAAATTCTACAAAACCAAACTTGACAGGTCCGAAGGCGCCTGTCAGGTTCTTTGAGAGGTCTGGCAATCAAAATGTCACCCAGTAACCCCCCCCCTCATTGGCATCCGCCTGGGCCAATTTTTAGGATTGATTCATATTAAGGAATGAGTGGGGAGTTTGGGGGAGAGGGAGGGGGGGACTAGACCTGACAGGTCTGGAAGAACTGTCAGGTCTTTTGAGGGAGTGGGCGACCAACAGACGTGGCACATTCTACATGGTTATTTCAATAATTTAGCACCAATTTGCTTACTCAAACGCTTATCAAACGTATATAATGGTACCTGAAGTTGTCGATGGTCCACTAGAATCAAACAATCAGCAAAATCTGCCGAGGTCTGTCGATACAGTTCGACGGCCAATAAAAAGTTATCGGCATGTTGCAATACCAGGGCCTCATTTTGCGACAATTGTTCTAGTGCCAGAATAATACTGGCTTTGTCAAATTGATAGGCACTTTCCAGTACCCACACGGTTTCCACTTGCACAATTTGCGAAACATAGACTTGTGGTACGGAACGTACTAAAGCCCGTGCTAGCTGAGTTTGATGAGGTTGTTCAGTGTCTTCAACTAACACTCGAACTAACACGTTAGTATCAATTCCTATCATGGTTAGTTGCCCGGTGTCGAATCGCTGTTTCCATCTCCTCCAGGTTCACTGATACCTTGGCTTTGAGAATGCCGAACACCGCTTCTATTGGATGATTGGGTTTGGGAGAAATAACCATTTGCGTGTCTTCCACACGAATTTCTAGTTGGTCACCACGGTGTATTCCTAATTGTTGGCGAATTTGCCAAGGGATAGTGATTTGTCCCTTGGGATTGAGTTTGACGGTTAATGAGTTTACTGTTCTCATTCAATATTCTCCAGTGGGTTAAAACAACGTTTCTAGTTAAGTTAGTTGATTTAAACATCGTAACATTTCTGAGTTAGATAATCAAGACTGAACCACCAAAACTCGTAACTCATCCTACCTACCTGGCTAGTCCGAATCAGAATTAACAGAATTTTAGAATTAGCAGAATAAACCCCAACCCCATTCTGAAAATTCTCTAATTCTGCAAATTCTGATTCTGACAACCAGACCTGTCAGGTCTATCTACTGAGAGGGCGAATAACCAAAAGGCGTTGACACCCCCTACACCGACCTTCTCTATTATTTTAACCGAAAATGGAGAGTTTTACCAGCCAGCCGCAGTTTACAGATGCCATTCCTCGAAGGGATGGCATCTGTGGTCGAGGGTGCCATTTCCAGAGAATGAGAAACTACCGAGGACTATATCTAGGAGAGAGAGAAATAGGGGACTAGACCTGACAGGTCTGGAAGACCTGTCAGGTTTTTTGGGGAAGGTTAAGCTGGTGTAAGGTGGATTAAGCCAGTATGAAATTTGTCTGAATCAGGATTGTTGGATTCACCTAGTTACCATGCTTCGCGTGGTAATGCAACGGGGACGCTCGGCATCCCGTAGTGACTCGGACGACCGTCCACTACCTCACGGTCGAGTTTAGCGTGTCGGGACGCGGAGCGTCTTCACGGCATTACCACGCGGAGCGTGGTAACGAGGTAAAATTGTAAATATTTAACTTAATGGAATAACCAAATAACTTATGATTACCTTAACTTAATGGCATTGGTTAAAACCCCTTGCCCGCATCGTAGTGAAAAATATTTCGAGCTATCCCTTGACTATA
>DZAL01000147.1:0-10780 GCA_022729575.1 Thiomargarita sp. | reverse complement strand
TATTAAGCATGAGATAACCTAAAGTTAAAGCTAAAAACCACAGTAACATTATGAATTATGAACACGCCCGCCGCAATTCTACCAACCAAAGTAGTGTTAGCAGGTTTATTGCACAGACAGTTGCAAGAGTAAAATTTTTCTGACTTGGCACTATGTTTCAATGGTAGATATAATCCTGTAGAAATTTCACAATAATTACTACCTCCTACACTTAACAACGTAGGATTAAACACGGTCGGTTTTATGATAAGTTTTGAATGGGATCCCCAGAAAGCCGAAGCCAATTTCAAGAAACACGGTATTTTATTTGAAGAAGCCAAAACCGTCTTTGATGATCCGTTTTACCTAGATTTTTACGACCCCGATCATTCTGACGAAGAACACCGTTATATTATTATTGGACGTTCACAAACCGACCAAGTATTATTCGTTTCCTATACCGAACGCGGCGATACGCTTCGCTTGATTAGCGCCCGAAAAGCCACCCGACCTGAAAGAAACAGTTATGAACACGGTTAATACTGAGAACTCTGATGAGTTACGAGAAGAATATGACTTATCGCAATTGCGTCTCCGAAAAATTGGTCCCGCTAGAAAATCTTTATCGGTTAGCAGCGGCATAGATGTGCATCTGGAACCAGATGTCGCAGAATTATTCCCGACGGCCCAGGCGGTCAACGAGGCGCTGCGATTTTTAATCCGCACCAGCCAATCAAAAAACCTGTTTAGCGGGCGTAGGCTGTCTAAGCGATAACAACATGAATTATTGCTCAATAATGATTCGTTAGTTGCGCCCCTGACCTAAACAGAAAAATGGGCATCCTTCTTGCTTAAATAATCACTACAAAACCCCTTGCCCGCATCGTAGTGAAAAATATTTCGAGCTATCCCTTGACTATATTTATTATTGCTCCTATTATTAAGCATGAGATAACCTAAAGTTAAAGCTAAAAACCACAGTAACATTATGAACACGCCCGCCGCAATTCTACCAACAAAAGTAATGTTGGCAGACTTATTGCACAGACAGACAGACAGACAGACAGACATTATGACTGTTGTTTAAATTTTCTTAAAACTGTTCCCAGTTTTAGGCACTCTTCTCCCGTGGGCCGCCACCGTCCCTCGCGGGCCCGCGTTTCGTTCCCATTCCAAAGTTTTCCCCTAAACACACTTTCTCCAAGAAATTTTGGGGATTTTCGCCTGGGCCGCGTTTGGCCCACCCACTGGAGCGCAATAAGAATTATTGCGCAGAGAGAGAGGGGCGGGGTCGCACTTAACCGCAATTTTATTTGTCAGAATCAGAATTTTCAGAATTTTAGAATTAACAGAATAGACCAATTAAAAATACTATCATTCTGAAAATTCTAAAATTCTGAAAATTCTGATTCTGATAACCGCATATTAAAGAGGAATCACCATGCTAACCCCTTTGCCAGGCTTAATCTCCCTCTGGGAAAAGACCCGCGGCGACCCACGAGTGACCCTTGCGATTCTTGACGGTCCCGTTGACCTGTCGCATCCCTGTTTTAACGGGGCGCAGTTGACTTCATTACCCACGCTGGTTTCGGGCCAAGCCACGCCAGGTTTTGCCACCCAGCATGGCACGCATGTCGCCAGTGTGATTTTCGGGCAACCTGAAAGTTCCGTGCGTGGGATTGCACCGCGGTGTCGAGGATTGATAGTGCCCGTGTTTACAGAAGGGTCAGGGGAGAAATTAGCCCCGTGTTCTCAGATTGACTTGGCGCGGGCTATCACTCAAGCCGTGGCGGCTGGGGCGAATGTCATTAATATCAGTGGCGGTCAATTGACTGCCGCAGGCGAGTCGGACCGCTTGTTGACCAATGCGATTCGTTTCTGTCAAGAGAATCACGTCTTGATTGTCGCGGCAGCAGGTAATGACGGGTGTGAGTGTCTGCACATACCGGCGGCGTTGGCATCGGTATTGGCGGTGGGGGCGATGGATGCCCAAGGTCAGCCACTGGAGTTTAGTAATTGGGGTACGGTTTATCAGTCCCAAGGTCTTCTCGCCCCCGGTGAGAATATCTTAGGGGCAAAGCCAGGTGGTGGCACCGTGCGACGAAGTGGGACCAGTTTTGCGACGCCCATCGTGTCGGGCATTGTGGCTTTGTTGTTGAGTCTGCAACGGCAACGGGGTCAATCGCCCGACCCTGATGCGATTCGTGAAGCGTTGTTGCAGAGTGCGGTGTCGTGTCAGTGGTCTGAAGGTTTAGAACCCCAGCGTTGTTTAATGGGTCGTCTCAATCTTTCGGGAATTGATATTTTACTAAAGAAAGGAGGTATTCAAGCGATGTCTGAAAATAAAGCGATGGATATTCCAGCCAAAGGGATAACACCCCTCGAAGGGGTGTTATCCCTCCCTGAAGAAATGGCAACGGTCACCCCGTCTGCCTGTGGTAGTGGCGGTGGCAAAGCCCAATTAGCTTACGCCTTGGGAGAACTCGGAACAGATTTTGGTAGCGAAGCGCGGCGGGATTCTTTTACGCAAGCGATGAACTCTGGCATGAGTTTATTGGACTATCTCGCTGCCAATCCGTGGGCGGCCCAATCTCTGATTTGGACGCTGAATCTGGATGCCACGCCGATTTATGCGATTGTCCCGATGGGGCCTTTTGCTAATGTAACTTATGAACGTCTGCGCACGTTTTTGGCAGATACCGAAGTGGAACGGGTTTCCATTCCGGGCTATGTCGGGGGCAGCGTGAAATTGATGTCCGGGCAGACCGTGCCAGTGATTGTGCCAGAAGTACGCGGGATGTATAGCTGGTCAGTTTCAGCCTTGTCTAAAGCGGTCATGGGTAAGATGTCTTTGCCTGCGGGTGTCACCGAGGCGCAGGTGAAGGTGAAGAGTCGTATTGAGGATTATCTGAATCGGATTTATTACGATTATCGGAATTTAGGCGTGACTCCGCAAGAACGCGCTTTGAATTTCTCGGCCACCAATGCGTTTCAAGCGTCAGTAGCCATTTTGGAGGCGACGGGCGATGCGCGGGTGTTGGATAAAATTGCGGTGGAGAAGAGTCCGATTTGTCGCCCAGAATCCGATTGTTATGATGTGAAGTTGAGTTTTTTTGACCCAGAGAATCACCAACGTTCGCGTCGGGTTTATCGCTTTACGGTGGATGTCAGTGAGGTGATGCCGGTGACGATTGGGAAAGTACGCTCTTGGTCGCAGGCTTAAAATGTAACAGGCAGTTTGAGGTTATTAGCGTCCGTGTCGGTTGACGTGAATATCAGCAAACCTCAATAGGGCTGGCCATGAATGGTTAGACTTCGCGGAACAAAGTCCAATCTACGCTGGCCTAAAGTTAACCACTGGATTCAATTGGGTTGCTTATTTAATGAATATTCGTTCACCGTGGCGAGATTTTCCACCAGTACACATTTTAACCCCGTTGGGAACAGCTTCTAAGCATCCCCATTACGTAGCTGCCAAACAAGAGGGGAATTTAGATGCGGCTTTAGAATTAGTGACGGACCTGCTTCCTAATGATAAAGTACTGGAATTGAACAATAAACTAGGTGAGAGAACACCGCTCATCGTACCAGTCCATGCCCAAGAGGCCGCCGGGAGAAATAAAATACCTGTCGCCTTGGCAGTCGTACTGGCAGACCATTTAAGACTTACGGTTAGCACTGAAATTATTCAAATTAATAAACCCTGTCGAACCGGTAAGGGGGCCTATTATCGGCTAGTCAACTATCCTCTTTTTGAGGGACAGGTGGAAACGGCCAGGGACTATTTAATCCTTGACGATACTTTGGCGATGGGAGGTACTTTGGCCTCGTTGCGCGGATATATTGACGGTCAAGGAGGACGAGTGATTTTGGCGACGGCTTTAACAGGACATCCTGGGGCCGCCAATCTGGGTATTACTGCTCATTTATTACGAAAACTTAGGGAGAAACATGGCAATGAACTTGACGGTTGGTGGCAAGAACAATTTGGCTTTGGACTCGACACGCTCACTCAGGGGGAAGCGGGACATCTTGCCAAAGCCCCCGATTTTAACACCCTCCGAGAGAGACTCACTCAGGCAAGATTTGAAGGAGAGTGTTGAATATCTTAGCCAGAAACTCAACTGGAAATCCGTGTAGGTTGTCCAGAATCGGATTGTTATGATGTGAAGTTGAGTTTTTTTGACCCAGAGAATAAGCAACGTTCGCGTCGGGTTTATCGCTTTACGGTGGATGTCAGTGAGGTGATGCCGGTGACGATTGGGAAAGTGCGCTCTTGGTCGCAGGCTTAAAGTAGAAAGGCACTTTGTGTTATTGAGGTTTTAAACAACAACTCGTTTTTAAATTAGGAGATTAATATCATGCAACTTCCGATTCAATCTTTACCTATTTACCGTGGTGTCAATGTACACCATCAAACTAGCCAATTTGGGGTCATTCCTGCCGCTTTATGCTTTTCGGCACCAAATTGTCCAGTGAATGGGGCTGTTATAGGTTCGGTAATCAACTGTGAGGCGTGCTTACAAATACATGGACGCAGTATTGCTATCAATGGAATTTGTACGAATTGCTGAAGCACATAGTGGTGTCAGAAGCGCATGTCCCACGCCACCTAAGATTCACCAACATTATCAACCCCCACCGGTTGATTTAACACACGAAGCCCAACTCTTCAGTATGAAGTCATTACGGGTGTTGGGCTTCTTAACACATTACTCGCTACCAAGTTTCGACTGGGTGGCGGGTGAAGATGAACTTTATGTTTTATCAAGCAATAAAGAGGTTATACAGATGACAACTTATACAGTAAATCTTGAATTAGATGCGGATACGAGAAAGTTTCTCGAAGACGGTGAATACAGTTTATATGTATTCAAGGGAATTGATGCGGGTAAGGGGGCAGCGAGTGCTGTTTGGCTTAAACTGGGCGGAAGTACAGTGTATGGGCAAGGTATTGTCGGAATCTCTTGGGAGGAAACGTATTACGTTGGCGAGACGCTAACACAAATACAATCTGATGCTGTTATAAGCGGGGTCAATCCATACATGAATACAAAAAACACGGTTCCTGTGACGTTAGGTAACAGTTACCTGTACCAAGGAACAACGTGGAATCAAAATCCTATCGTTGCTCCTACAGAAAGTGCTTTTTGGATCGAAAATCAACCATCTCAGGTAAATAGCTTTTACGTTTCACAAAAATCCTCTCTTGGTGGAACAGGCGCAGATGATTTCATTGTCGTTCAACGAATACTTGGGAATGGTGGCACAGCATCATTTACCCCCATTGAAGTTGTTGCCATGCTGTGGACAACACAACCAGTGAAAAAAGGCGCGATAATTACACGGGCATTTTCAGCGGGTGCGGTTATAACCATGGTTGGTACTACTTCAGCGGATATTGCATACGATAAGGACAAGGGATGGATCGGTCCTTCTAGCCAGACATCGATTATACGCTCGGGCAGCCCTCTATATGAATCAATGCTGGGCAGTCACCAAATGGCTAAGAGAATATAGCAAGTGTAAGGATAGATAGAGTGTAGCCATCCTCCACCAAAATCTGGAAAGGGTGATAACACTACGCTTAATACCTCCTACACTAACTTCAACATCATCGGGCTGGACTAAATGCCAAAACCTACACTTAGTCCAACCCAACCTAACACACGAGGTCTATCATGAAACACAAACCTGTCTTTCTCCTGTTTTTCCTCCTCCTTTATGGGCAAACAGCTTTCGCCACTACTTACTACAGCAATGTTGCCAGCCCAAACCTTTCTTCTTTTTCCACAAACGAGTGGGATACTGCGGCTTGTGGTGCTACTGTTGCTGCTAATATTACAGGTTATGCGACGGGTGATACTTTTACCCTTTGCGGTTCTACAGTAAATGGACGGATAGCAGCCAATATAACAGCGTTGTCTGGTAATGTTAAAGCTCAGTATAACATAGCTATCGAATCAGGGGCATCCGTAATGTTGAGTGGTGATACCTCTCTTCTTGAAAATTCTATGGGTCTTATTTTTATTAGTTCTATCATAAATTCTGGTGGTTCATTCCAACTGAGTGCGTATAGCTTAACTGCTAGGAATATTACTGTTTCAGCAGGTACTTTTGATGCGGCGAATGCGACATTGGTCATTTATGGCAATTTGACATACTTAGGGGGTACTTTTACCACAACGGGGTCAACGGTCAAACTTACTGATGGTAATCACACGCTGGATGGAGTTGCCTTGAACAATCTGCAATGGGATTCCTCCCTAACGGCAGTGCGTACCGTCACCATCAACGGTGCAATTACCCACGCGGGAACGTTTAACCTCAGTGGTAGCTCATCAACCAATAAAGTGAGCTTTACAGGAACTGGAAGCGTTAGCCCCGCTGTGACGCTAACTAATTGTACCAGTACGGTGACGGGGATTAATTGTCCGGTGGCGCAAACCATCACCTTCAATGCCTTGCCCAACAAGACCTTTGGGGATGCGCCGTTTAATTTAGGTGCGACGGCATCCTCTGGATTGGATGTGACTTACACCGCTACGGGCAATTGCACGGTAGCAGGAACACCGGTCACGACCGTCTCTTTAACCGGCGTAGGAAGTTGCACGATTACGGCCTCACAAGGGGGCAATGGGAGTTATTCGGCGGCGACTAATGTGGTGCAAACCTTTAGTATTGCAGCTAGTGGTGCTACGGGTCAAACCATCACCTTCAATGCCTTGCCCAACAAAACTGTCGGGGATGCCCCATTTGCGTTGGGTGCCACGGCCTCCTCTAACTTAACGGTCACTTATACCGCCACGGGCAATTGCACGGTAGCAGGAACACCGGTCACGACCGTCACTGTAACCGGGGTAGGAAGTTGCACGATTACGGCCTCACAAGCGGGCAATGGGAGTTATCTGGCGGCGACTGAGGTAGTGCAAACCTTTAGTATTAGTGAGAAGGTGAACACCCCCGTCACCCCCAGCACGCCACCGTTGCCCGACTACTTGGGACTCTTCCTCCAAATTGATGGCACGGGACATGGGAAAGTGACGACCGATACGGGCTTGTCTTGTCAATCCAGTGATTGTCAAGTGGATACTAAAACGGGCGCCCTCAAGTGCAATCCACAAGCCTGCACCCAACTGGAGAAGACCACTTCCGTCGTCACTCTCACCCCTGTGGCAGACTCGGACTCCGTGTTTAGTAGCTGGGGAGGGAATGAAGATTGTATCGATGGCCAAGTGTTTATGAATGGTGGCAAATTGTGCATTGCCTACTTCCATCGCATTTACGACTTAACCCTCAGCTTGCAAGGTGAGGGTCAAGTCACGGGCGAGGGAATTGAGTGCGGCACGAAATGTCAGGCTTCCTACGAGTCTGGGACCATGACCACTCTGCAAGCCACTCCTGCCACGGGCCAAGATTTTCTGGGCTGGGGAGGAGACTGCGAAGGGGGGCGGAATCCCTTAAAGGTAGCCATCACCAAGGAGATGACTTGCGAAGCGCGGTTTGGAGTGATAGCCCCACCAACCCCGCCCGTGGTGCCAACCACGGTGGAAACCCCGCCCGTAGTGCCAGCAACGGTGGAAACGCCGCCGGTGGTGCCAGCAACGGTGGAAACGCCGCCCGTGGTGACTGAAACGACGAGCAACGTACCCACCACGAGTCCTGTGACACCCGTGACCACTCCACCCGTGACCACGCCCGTGGAAACGACACCCGTGACCACGCCAGTGACGACACCACCCGTGACGATGCCACCGGTGGAGACGACAACACCGGCAGTCACGACATCCGCGACGACGACGGGCCAGGTACTAACCAGCCCGACGCCCGTGGAAACAACGCCACCGCCCGTGTCCAAATCTGAAGATTTGGACTCCAGACCGGTCGAGGTGACACCGGCCCCGGTGGTTACACTGGTGCCTGTGATGATTGTAGGTGCCAACTTTGCTTGCGCCACCACGGGCAACATTGGGGAAGTATGCAACTATGGTGGACGAGAAGTCACCAATTTAAACGTGCAAGGGACGGGCATAGTCTCCAACGGCCTCTTAAATACCACCGTCGTCAATACGGGCTGGGTCTCTAACTTCCACATTACGGCCACGGGCAAACTAAGTGGTGGGGTGGTGACGGGCTATATCGTAAATGAAGGCATCATGCGAGACTTTGACTTCAAAGGCATGTCCATCATTGGCGGGATATTGGGTGGGGTGATTACTAATACCAGCAAAGTGGGAGGTTATTTCCAAGATGTCACCTTACAGGCCAATACCAAGATTACGGGTGGGAGTTTGAAAGGGACTATCAAAGGTGATAAGAATGCGCCCGCGCTGTTGGAGAATGTGCGAGTGAAGAGTGGGAGTAAATTGTCGGGGGTGAAGTTAGGGAAGAATGTGAAGTTAGAGAAAGGAGTCGTTGTGAAGGATAAGTAAGTAGTCATTTACGATGACCAATTGACGGAAGCGGTGCTAAAATTGCCCGCGAACGATTGGTTTGAGAAACTCGAACAACTCAAACTGGATAATCCGGCCACCTTGCACACTTGGCAATGGGAATTGGTGCCCGGGCAAACGATTCCCTTTTTCACTCTGCCCGCCGACAGTAAACGCGCCAAAGCAGTAGTCGTTTTTGCCAATTACCAAACCCCAGGCCCGCATCGGGTGCGCCTGGACCCCTTTGAAGGAGTGATAGTCCGGCTGTTGGAGAATGAGTTAGTGGTGTTGCCGTTGGTGAGGAAGTAAACATGCTGGTACGATTCCCTCTGGAGCGCAATAAGAATTATTGCGCCCGACGCGGGCTAAAATTACGATTGGCATCCTTTTTGCCTAAATAATTACTAGCTCACCTTACGCCTAAAGGAGGTGTTCAAGCAATGTCTATACAAGAATCAGAGGAAGCCGTGGTGCAAGCGAGAGAGGTTAACTCTTTTACTCCTCTAGGGTAAGGTGGGAAAGTGTTTATTTGCCCACCAAATTTCTCTTTGAGATAAGGTGGGCAACGATAAACCTGTGGCCCACCCTACATAACTACATAACTGGAGCGCAATAAGAATTATTGCGTACGCCCTTAACCTATTAAATACTTTACTATGGAGAACTTAATCAGATGTATCAGAAGCATAATATACACAATATACCAATGCGAAAATCATATCAACGGCGGAGAAGAGGTTATCAGTACCTCTTCTCGCTATGGGCACTGATACTCATCCACTGGAGTAGCGCAGTCTGGGCCGCACCTGACCCCACTGCGGTCACGACCTTAGCGGGGAGTTCATCGGGTTATGCTGACGGCACGGGCACGGCCGCGCAATTTGAAGGGCCTCGTAGTGTCGTCGTCGATACAGCAGGCAATCTCTATGTGGCAGATACGGACAATCACCGTATTCGTAAAATCGTCCTCGCCACGGGCGTGGTCTCGACCTTAGCGGGTGATGGTACTGCCGCTTTTGCAGACAACACGGGCACGGCTGCGAAGTTTAACGAGCCTAGGGGTGTAGCGATAGATACGGCGGGCAATCTCTATGTGGCAGATTCCAGCAATAACCGTATCCGTAAAATCGTCCTCACCACGGGCGTGGTCACGACCTTAGCGGGGAGTGGTACGACAGGTTATGCTGACGGCATGGGCACAGCCGCGAAGTTTAAGTTTCCTTATGGTGTAGCGGTAGATACGGCGGGCAATCTCTATGTGGCAGATTCCAGCAATAACCGTATCCGTAAAATCGTCCTCACCACGGGCGTGGTCACGACCTTAGCGGGGAGTGGTACGACAGGTTATGCTGACGGCATGGGCACAGCCGCGAAGTTTAAGTTTCCTTATGGTGTAGCGGTAGATACGGCGGGCAATCTCTATGTGGCAGATACGGGCAATCACCGTATTCGTAAAATCGTCCTCGTCACGGGCGTGGTCTCGACCTTAGCGGGTGATGGTACGGGGAGTTATGCAGACGGCACGGGCACAGCCGCGAAGTTTAACTTTCCTTATGGTATAGAGGTAGATACGGCGGGCAATCTCTATGTGGCAGATGTGGACAATCACCGTATCCGTAAAATCGTCCTCACCACAGGCGTGGTCTCGACCTTAGCGGGTAATGGTACGGGGAGTTATGCAGACGGCACGGGCACGGCCGCACAGTTTAACGGGCCTAGGGATGTAGCGGTAGATACGGTAGGCAATCTCTATGTGGCGGATACGGACAATAATCGTATCCGTAAAATGTCGCCACCGCCGTCCGCTGGCTTTGCTAGCACGCCAGCCCCTGCCAGTACGATTAATGTTGGCACAGCTACTGTAAGCTCTTCCGTGAGTACGACCCTGTCCATTAGTGAAACGGGTACGGCCCAATTGGAGGTGACCAGTCTGGCTCTCAGCGGTACTGATGCCGCGGAGTTTAGCGTCTCGCCTAGCACGGCTTTTAGCATTGCCGACGGTGGTGGTGCGCAAACGGTGACCCTGACTTGCACGCCGACGACTGCGGGTTCGAAGACCGCAACGTTGACCGTGACGCATAATGGTACTGGTACCGTTAGTAGTCCAGTAACGTATACGCTCAATTGCACGGGGACCGCCTCGCTTACTTACACGGTGACCCCACCCCTCCCAGAGCAACTGAGCCTCTTTCTCCAAGTTGATGGTAAAGGACATGGGAAAGTGACGACCGATACGGGTCTCTCTTGTCAGTCCAGTGATTGTCAAGTGGATCTTAAATCGGGCGACCTGAAGTGCAATCCACAAAACTGCACGCAACTGGAAAAGACCGTTTCCTACGTCACTCTCACCCCACAAGCGGACGCAGACT
>DZAL01000146.1 GCA_022729575.1 Thiomargarita sp. | reverse complement strand
CGTTGAAAGCCTTTGATGGTTATTTGCTTAAATCTCTTGACCTTCATGCTAAGGGTGTAGATCTCGATAGTGAGATTATTGCCAAACTCAGTTTGCGACAAGAGTTTATTTTGGAGATTCCTGTGGAATATAAACCGAGAACCAAACTGGAAGGTAAGAAAATCAGAACCGGAGACGGGGTGAAGATGTTATTTGGTCTTATTATAAATCGGTTTGTTTGAAGTAGAAAGGAAGAAAATTTTAGTTTAGACCTCACCTTACGCACCACCACTCCTAGCCCCTCCTGGCTAAGGCGGGGAATCTCCACGGCGATTTGATTTAGGTGGTGTTTACTCCCAATGCCATTAAGTTAAGCCCGAGGTTTCAGGGATAACACCCCTCGAAGGGGTGTTATCCCTACGGTGAGGTTTCAGGGATAACACCCCTCGAAGGGGTGTTATCCCTACGGTTGGCAAGCGACTTTATCTAGCACCGTGGGGAGGGAAATTCCTTAACTTAATGGCATTGGGTGTTTACTCCCCGCCTTACCAAGGAGGGGTTGGGGGTGGTCAGGCGTAAGGTGAGTTTAGACAACCAAACCACAGTGAGGTAGAAAAATCATGGAAAAATTAATTCTTTCAACCCTCTCCTCACCGAGTTTAAAACGGTGGGTTAACCTGAATGAGTGTGGTATTGCCGAGTATGACTGGTTAAACGTCAAGGCTATTTCCCTAAACGAAATCGAACAACAAGACTTGCGGCGTCTACAGTTAAAGCTAAAAACTTCGCGGTTGCATCTAATGAATGAAGCAACCATCTGGGCCCGAGGCATTTACCCCTTGTTATTGTTAGCCGAACAAGATAACATTGAAGCCTGGGCCGGTGTGGCTATGTCGGCTAAATATCCCCAATTTGAGATAGAGGGTATTGTAGATGGGGTGTTAGGCAAATGTGTCTCTGGCTTTATCGAATCCCCCTATTTGATGGTGGTTGAGGCCAAACGCGGATTAGAGGCGCAAAACCCCTTATATCAGTTGTATGGACAACTACTGGTAGCCGCCCATTTAAACTGGGAAAATGACCAAACCGAACCCCAAGAGATTTTTGGTTGCTATACGATTGCAGATAGTTGGAGTTTTATTCGTGCCGAAATCATGGGAATAACCGCGGACCGACCAACTATGCGGATTGAATTTTCCAGACAATATGCAGAACAATATGATGCCGAGACGATTGTGAAAATCTTGAAGGGGATTGTTTCCAAATATGTTAAACTTTCTGGTCACTGAATAGAACCCGAGGTTTAAGTCGGGGTTTAAGTACTGAAGCAGAAATTTTCTCGTATTTTCCTTCGCCCCTCTCCCTCTGGGAGAGGGGTCGGGGGTGAGGGAAAATACCGCATAATTTCTGCTTCAGTACTTAGCAGAAATTGTCATATCACAACGGAGTAACATTTATGCCAAAAACTAAAGTGAAAGCAAAAACTTTTGAAATTCATCGTCGTGCCAACACGGCACTCCAATCGTTGCCCCCTCGAACAGCCAACAAGGTCAAAAAAACTTTTGACCTGATTGCCCAACATGCGGATAATCTGCTGAATTTTCCGGGCAACGTCTTTAAGTTTGCGGGAAAATTTCTGCCACCCAATACTTACATGGTAGAAGCTACGCCGACCTTGCGAGTTCTTTTTGAGTTGGGAGATGATGGGCAGGTTTTGATTCAAGATATCATGCACCGTGATTGGTTTACGATGTTTAAGGACCAAACATGAAAGAACTGCGAAAAATTCAACAACGACTGACGGTGATTAACAAACAGTTACGAACCTTTAAGTCACTTCTGGACCGTCAACCGTCTTTAGGGGAACGAGAGTTATTGGACTTTTTTAAGCATCATGAACAACTCATTCCAAGTATGGTGTCGCAAGTGGTTCCACAGATGTCACCTTATGATTATATTGCCAGAGAATACGATTTATTTGGCGATTTTACCTGTGACTTTGTGATTGGTAGTCGAGAATCCAGGTAGTCCCTCCAAACCGGTGGAGGTGTTAAAATTCAACGGGTTATCAAAGGTCAAGGTTTCCTAAACCTTCAAGGTTTAGGAAACCTAGCAATAGCCAAGGTTTCCTAAACCTTCAAGGTCTAGGAAACCTAGCAATAGCCAAGGTTTCCTAAACCTTCAAGGTTTGGGAAACCTAGCAATAGCCAAGGTTTCCTAAGCCTTCAAGGTTTAGGAAGCCTAGCAATAGCCAAGGTTTCCTAAACCTTCAAGGTTTGGGAAACCTAGCAATAGCCAAGGTTTCCTAAACCTTCAAGGTTTAGGAAACCTAGCGGTAGCCAAGGTTTCCTAAACCTTCAAGGTTTAGGAAACCTAGAACTGGTAAGGTTTAAGGACTTTAGCCCCTGGATTTTAATACCTCCATTAGTTTGGAGGGACTATCCGGAGACGGGGTGAAGATGTTATTTAATCTCGTCATAAATCGGTTTGTTTAAAGTAGAAATTAGGAGATTTTTAATTTATGCTAAGAAAAACAAGTGATTTTTATCAAGTTAGTAATAAGACGGAATCGTTAAGTCTTAAGGCTAGAAAAGATGTATTTGAGTTTTTCATGGAGGTGATGTCACCCAATGAAACCACCACTATTTTAGATGTGGGAGTCACCTGCGACGAAGAACATTCATCCGCAAATATGCTAGAACGTTGCTACCCGTATAAACACCGAATTACGTGTGCTGGAGTGGAAGATGCTGCTCATTTGGAAAATGAGTTTCCTGGCATAAAATTTGTCCAAATCAGACCGCACCAACCGCTACCTTTTGCGGATGAAGAATTTGAGATTGTTCATAGTAATGCGGTAGTAGAGCATGTCGGCACCCGTCAGCAACAGAGGGAATTTATTGAAGAATTATGTAGGGTAGGGAAACAAGTATTTATAGTGGTGCCGAATCGGTTATTTCCTGTCGAACATCACACCGCACTACCTTTTCTTCATTACCTATCCTTGTAAATTTTGTGTGGTCCCAGCCACCAATAAACGTAGTTGGCGTGCGCGGTCTGCTCAAAACGTAGTTGACGAAATAGAGTTTTACCAATCACTATCAGATTTAAACTTTACCCCTACCTGGCGGGCCGATTATCCCGGCTTAAGTCGGTTCCGGTTAAAACTTTATAGAAGTTTTTTATGGTGGAAAATCCGTTATCACCCACTAAAAATTTTACGCCAGATGGTGAATTTTTTGAGAAGGAGATTTGAAACTAAGATGGAAATGGTACCTTATAAGGCTATCTTTTTGAAAATGCTTAAGGAGAGGTGATGAGGCATTGGGTAGCTGGACTAGAGGCTTCAGCCGCACTGCCATTAAGTTAAGCCGCGTTGGAGTCCAAACCTTCAGATTTGGACGAGATTGGTTAAGGTAAGACGGCGTTGCCAAATCTAAAGATTTGGACTCCAACAACGCCGTAGCCTTAGCTTAATTTAATGGCAACGGCGGTTTACCGTGGTCATCCTGTAAGAAAATAGCTAGTAGATGCCAATGGGTGAAAGTAATCTTTGTAAATTATTGAGTTATTCCACATCTTCTCAGTAACGCTTCAATTTGAGGTTCGCGGCCACGAAATTCAATAAATAATTCCATGGTATCTTGAGATCCGCCACGTTCTAAAATCGCGTGTAAAAACTCTTGGCCCGTGGTACGGTCAAAAATTCCATGCTCCTCAAATTTAGCAAACGCATCGGCGGCTAAAACCTCGGCCCATTTATAACTATAATAACCGGCGGCGTACCCACCGGCAAAAATATGCGAAAAACTATGTTGAAAACGGTTAAACGAGGGCGGAATCAGTACCGCAATTTGTCGACGCACGTCATCCAAGACCGCTTGAATCTTCGTAGCGGGTTGCCATTCCGTATGTAACCGCAAATCAAAAATCGCTAATTCCAATTGTCGTAACATAAATAAACCAGCTTGGAAATTTTTCGCGGCTAACATGTTGTCTAATAATTTCTTCGGTAACGGCTCTCCAGTCTGGTAATGACCTGACATTAAATCTAATGCCTCCTTTTCCCAACACCAGTTTTCCATGAGTTGACTAGGTAACTCCACCGCATCCCACGGTACTCCGTTAATCCCAGCGACTGGTGCATAATCAACTTGAGTCAGCAAATGATGTAGGCCGTGACCAAATTCATGAAACAAGGTAGTCACTTCTTGATGAGTGAGCAATGAGGGTTGGTCACCAACCGGCGGAGTAAAATTACAAACCAAATAAGCCACCGGGTGTTGTAAACCTTGGGCGAGGCGGTGACGGACCAGACATTCATCCATCCACGCGCCTCCCCGTTTGCCTTTTCGGATATAAAAATCGAAATAAAATTGACCACGTAACTCGCCCCCCCGGTCATCGACTATATCAAAAAATTGTATTTCTGGGTGCCAAGTTTCCACTTCAGGGTGATGCGGACGCACCGTCATTCTAAATAAACGTTGCACCACGCTAAATAATCCTGCCAACACAGTCGGTAACGGAAAATAAGAACGTAACGTTTCTTGAGAAATATCATAGCGATGTTGGCGTAATTTTTCAGAATAGTAAGGCACATCCCACAATTCTAAATTATCCAGCCCATGCTGTTGTTTCGCAAAGGTTTTAAGTTCAGTCAAATCTTGCAATGCCACCGGTTTCGAACGATGCGCTAAATCATACAGAAAATCAAAAATCTGTTTGGGAGTTTTGGCCATCTTGGTACTCAGTGAGTATTCGGCATAATTGGCAAAACCTAGTAAACTGGCCAATTCCTGGCGTAAAGCTAAAATTTCTTGCATTATCGCACTATTATCCCATTTACCGGCTTGCGGTCCTTGGTCCGACGCACGAGTCACATAAGCCACATACATTTGTTGCCGCAATTCCCGATTATCCGCATAATTGAGCACTGGCATATAAGACGGCCAATCAAGAGTAAATAACCAACCAGCTAAATTCTCTTGCTCCGCATTTTGTTTCGCCAACGCTTTAGCCGATTCTGGTAAACCCGCTAATAACGCCTCCTCTGTTACCAATTTTTTCCAGCCATGAGTGGCATCTAACACGTTTTCAGAAAACTGATTATTTAATTTCGACAAGCGTTGCTGAATCTCGGTATAACGAACTTTTTGGTCAGGTAATAAATCAATTCCCGACAAGTGAAAATCGCGTAACTCATTGCGAATAATTTTTTGTTGAGCAGGTGGCCAGTGAACAAATCCTGCGGCTTCAGCCAACGTTTTATAAGCGGCGTACACTCCCTGATGGTGACCAATCTCACTACGATATTCCGATAACTTAGGCAAACATTGGTGATAGGCTTCGCGCCAGGCTTCCGAATCAGCTACGCTATGGAGATGACTAATCGACGACCAGATTCGATTCAAACGGTCATTCAATTCGTTCAATGGTTGAATGAAATTATTCCAAGTATACGGTTTCATCGTTTCCACTAACTGATTAATTTGGGAACGATTATCGGCTAATACCTGATCGATGGCAGGTACTATATCTTCGGCTTTAATTTGAGAAAATGGCGGAAGTCCCGACATTTCTAACAGTGGATTTGACATAAATAAAAGTTTATCTCTGTGCATATAGTTTGAATTGAAGGTGGTCCAACGCTTGAGTTGAAGTCCTTGAGTATTTGAGTATTTTAAATGATTGTAGTCATTTCGAAAAAATGTTAATCTATTCAATCAAGCCGATCAATCAAGCCGATTAATCAAGCCTAAACCCTGACTAAATTATTCTTAAAAAGAAAGAAGGATTTAAAATAGTGCAACAATTTCACGGTACCACCATCCTATCCGTGCGCCGCGATGGTCAAGTCGTTATAGGAGGCGATGGCCAAGTTACCTTGGGCAACACGGTGATGAAAAGTAACGCTCGCAAAGTTCGTCGACTTTATCATAACAAAATTTTGGCCGGATTTGCCGGTAGCACGGCGGATGCGTTTACTTTATTTGAACTATTTGAAGGCAAATTAGAGAAACATCAAGGTCATATCGTTCGCTCCGCCGTAGAGTTGGCCAAAGATTGGCGCACTGACCGCTTATTGCGACGTTTAGAAGCATTGTTGGCAGTGGCGGATTATAACGCTTCGTTGATTATTTCTGGCACCGGCGATGTGATTGAACCTGAAGACTGCCTCATGGCCATTGGCTCAGGCGGTGCGTATGCGAAAGCAGCGGCCAGAGCATTATTGGATAATACTCAATTAACGGCGGCAGACATCGTGGAAAAATCTCTCCATATTGCTGCCGACATTTGTATTTACACCAATCATAATTTAGTGATTGAATCTTTATCGACGGATTTGGCTAAAAAAGAATGAGTGAATTAACCCCTAAAGAAATTGTCAGTGAATTAGACAAACATATTATTGGTCAAGATGCGGCGAAACGTGCAGTAGCTATTGCCTTACGAAATCGCTGGCGACGAATGCAAGTCGAGCTTGGGTTACGCAATGAAATTACCCCCAAAAATATTTTGATGATAGGACCTACAGGCGTTGGTAAAACTGAAATTGCGCGACGGTTAGCCAAGTTGGCCAAAGCTCCTTTTGTGAAAATAGAAGCCACCAAATTTACCGAAGTGGGTTACGTCGGACGAGATGTAGAATCGATCGTCCGTGACTTAGTAGAAATTGCCGTCAAACTGACTCGTGAAGAAGCGACTAAAGCCGTTGAGCAACAAGCTGCCGATGCCGCGGAAGAACGGATTTTGGATGCGCTATTACCGCCACCCAGAACTAATCGTTTTGAAGGCGCGGCGGTAGAAGAAAGTTCTTCGACCAGACAAAAATTTCGCAAAATGTTGCGCGAAGGTAAATTACATGACCGCGAAATTGAGATTGAAGTGAATGAAGCCAGGATTGGGGTCGAAATCATGGCACCGCCGGGCATGGAGGAGATGACTAGCCAATTACAAAGCATTTTCCAAAATCTATCTGGAGCACGTACTAAAACCCGCAAATTGAAAATCAAGGAAGCGATAAAATTGCTCCAGGAAGAGGAAGCGGGAAAATTGGTCAATGAAGATGATTTAAAAGCCAGTGCCGTGGACCGAGTGGAGCAAAATGGCATTGTGTTTTTAGATGAAATTGATAAAATTACCAAACGTAGCGAAACCAGTGGCGCGGATGTGTCACGGGAAGGTGTGCAACGTGATTTATTACCGTTGGTGGAAGGATGTACCGTCACCACCAAATATGGTATGGTGAGAACTGACCATGTGTTGTTTATTGCCTCGGGAGCGTTTCATCTGTCGAAACCATCGGATTTAATTCCTGAATTACAAGGTCGGTTACCCATTCGAGTGGAATTGAATGCTTTGACCGTAGAAGATTTTGTGCGAATTTTGACGGAACCCGATGCGTCACTGACTGAACAATATGTGGCATTGATGGAAACGGAAGGCGTTAAAATTGGTTTCGCTGACAGTGCCATTCGACGAATCGCGGAAATGGCCTGGCAAGTGAATGAGCGCAATGAAAATATTGGGGCGCGGCGCTTGCACACGGTGTTAGAATGTTTATTGGAGGAGATTTCGTTTAATGCGCCAGAGTTACAAGGACAAGAAGTTGTTATTGATGTTGACTACGTAGATAAGCATTTGAAAGATTTAGTCAATAATGAAGATTTGAGTCAGTATATTTTGTAACTTACCTTACGCACGGTTAACTCAACCACCCCCAGCCCCTCCTTGGTAAGGAGGGGCTGGGGGTCACTGCCATTAAGTTAAGGCTGGAGGTAAGGGATAACACCCCTTCGATGGGTGTTATCCCTAGTCCTACGCACCATTCGGCGAACTTCATCGTGCCTAAGTGATGCGTAGGACGCACCCACCTTATTATGTTTGACAACTAGACAACTATGACCAAACCACATACACCTATTCCCACGGAAATCAATTTCCACCAAAAATCACGAATCTCAGACTTTACCTTCGACACCGGCGAACGATTTGAGTTTACCTACGAGTTTTTGCGCATCAATTCTCCTTCGGCAGAAGTTCGTGGTCACTCGCCGGACCAGGGCGTATTACAATTTGGCAAAGCTGATATTAACCTCAAAGAGGTTGAACCCATCGGCACTTATGCGTTGCGACTACATTTTGACGACGGCCATGATACGGGTCTGTATTCCTGGGAATGGCTTTATTATCTAGGTAAGAATCAGGAATCTCTCTGGTCCGAATATTTGGCGCAGTTAGAGCAAGCTGGGAAAAAACGAGCACCGACGACAGAATAAGCGGTGGACCGATTAGAGTTGACAACTTAGAGTTGACAACTTTTCGAAAGTTGTCAAATCTGGGTGCTTTAGATTTGACCACTTTTCGAAAGTTGTCAAATCTGGGTGCTTTAGATTTGACCACTTTTCGAAAGTTGTCAAATCTGGGTGCTTTAGATTTGACAACTTTTCGAAAGTTGTCAAATCTGGGTGCTTTAGATTTGACCACTTTTCGAAAGTTGTCAAATCTTGGGTTCTCGAAAGTTGTCAAATCTTTCTACCTACTTAGGATTTCTGTACTTATCCAGAATTTTCTTATCCTCGGAGCGATTCGCCGCTTCGATATATTTGGGTAAAGTTGCCATTCGAGTCAATCCCAATAACGTATGATACTGAAAATTATTATTGTTAGCATTGACTAAAAACGCGGGAATTGCCCCGGCAGGGTCGAGTTTCAACATAAAGGTCACTCTGGTTTGCGCACTATCCAATGACTCCACTATCCAACTCCCCTTCATTTCTTTCATTCTCACCAATTGACCATTGCGTGGCGGCACTCGTGAATCTTGAATGGACTGAAAATTGACGGTAAACTGACCTTTTTCCCAATTTATCTGCGTCGTCGCTGTTAACACAATATCTCGATTCGCCACGGGCCAAGTCGTTTTTTGAACATAGTAATTAATCATATTGTTGTCATCAAATTGTTCAATAATCCGTGATTCCAAACAACCGGACATCCATTGCGTATAAGCCGGTATATCACGTAGAATCATGCCAATGACTTCTATCGGCGTGTTAATCACCGTCACGCCTTTAAACTCTGCCAGTTTCGCCCCCTCAATCGCTTTGGTATAAATTTGAATACCATCACGGTCTTTAGAAAAGGTCCAAGGAAATTCGGTGGCGGATAAAGCAGTCGTGGTGACGAAACCAACGAATAAAGCAAATCCTAAGTGAAATTGTTTCATAAATGATGAGCCTCTATTAATGGAGATTTGATAACTTTCAATAAGTTGTCAAATCTGACAGGGTTTTAGATTTGACAACTTTCGAAAAGTTGTCAAATCTGGACTGGATTTTAGATTTGACAACTTTCGAAAAGTTGTCAAATTTGACTGGATTTTAGATTTGACAACTTTCGAAAAGTTGTCAAATCTTGAGATTTGACAACTTTCAACCAGTTGTCAACTCTGGACTGGGTTTTAGATTTGACAACTTTCGAAAAGTTGTCAAATCTGGAGATTTGACAACTTTCAACCAGTTGTCAACTCTGGACTGGATTTTAGATTTGACAACTTTCGAAAAGTTGTCAAATCTGGAGATTTGACAACTTTCAACCAGTTATCAAATCTGGAGTTGTCAAATCTTGACATGACCCCAAAAATAACTTATTATATTTTTCTAACAATGAGTTGTCAAGTCCAACTCTGAACCTATTTTACCATAATTCATGAGTCAACTTTCTCTCAGTTACTATTGTACGATGAATCTCTCTCCCACTTATCTAAATCCTCTTCAACCTTTCCTCACCGAGCCATTGCCATCTTCGCAACAATGGGGAAATTTATCTGGTAGTAGTGCCGGTTTAGTGCTCAGTCAAGCGGCTCAACAAGCGTTACTGATAGTCATTACTTCAGATATGTTAACCACACAGCGATTGATGGAGGATATTCAATTTTATGCGGAAGCCGAATTACCTGTATTCAGTTTTCCAGACTGGGAAACTTTGCCCTATGATGTATTTTCCCCTTATCAAGATATTATTTCGGACCGACTTACTACCTTGTACCACCTACCGCAGTTGGCGCGTGGCGTGTTAGTCTTACCCGTGACGACCTTGATGCACCGCGTGGCGCCGGTGCATTATGTCAATACCAATAGTTTGGTAGTAACTCAGGGACAGCAATTCAATCAGGAAACCTTCCGTCGACAACTGGAAGCCACTGGTTATCGTGGTGTGTCACAAGTGGTCGAGCATGGCGAATTTGCGGTACGAGGGAGCTTGTTAGATTTATTTCCCATGGGCCGTCAAACGCCCTATCGTATCGATTTAGTTGACGATAAGGTCGATAGTATTCGCAGTTTTGACCCCGACACGCAACGCTCGCAAACGACTTTGACCGAAGTGCGATTATTGCCCGCCAGAGAATTTCCTTTGACTGAAATAGCTATCGACGAATTTCGCAGTCGGTGGCGGACCGAATTTGGGCGTGACCCCACTCGTTGTCCGGTGTATCAAGATGTCAGTGCTGGGTTAGCACCGGCAGGAATTGAATATTATTTACCGCTATTTTTTCCCCAAACGCAAACTTTATTGGATTATTTACCGGCGCATAGTGCCATTGTCATGTTACCCAACGTGCTAGATACCGCCAATCAGTTTTGGCAAGAAGTCAATCATCGTTATGAATTGTTACGCCATAATATTGAACGTCCCATTTTACCGCCTGATAAACTATTTTTGCCGACTAATCAATTAATTACCGCCATCGAGGCTTATTCCAAAATCGACCTCCAATTTGAGCCAAAGGAGATAGCGGGCACGCTTAATTTTGCCACTCAGCCACCTTCTCTATTACCTATTGCCACTCGTCAGGCTCAACCGTTGGAGGCGTTGCAAAATTTTCTGCAACAATTCCCAGGACGAGTCTTAATCACTGCCGAAACCAGTGGTCGCCGGGAAAGTATTTTGGACTTGTTTAGAAAGCATAACATTGTGCCGGCGGTCTTAGCTGGGTGGTCCGCCTTTTTGCACAGTGAGATTACTGTGGGCTTAACCGTAGCGCCTTTGACGCAAGGATTGATTTTGACACAGCCAGCGTTAGCGGTGGTGACAGAAACGCAATTATTTGGAGAGCGAGTAGCGCAGCGACGATGGCGTAAAAGAACGACTCAGCGTGATGTAGAAACGATAGTACGAGATTTAACCGAATTAACCATCGGCGCGCCGGTAGTACATGAAGCGCATGGAGTGGGTCGTTATCGCGGCCTGGTGAAAAGAGATTTGGGAGAAATTACCGCGGAGTTTTTGCAATTAGAATATGCCAATCAAGATAAATTATATGTGCCGGTGACTGAGTTGCATCTGATTAGTCGGTTTACTGGGGGAGAGCCGGAACAGGCACCGTTACATCGTTTGGGCACGGGACAATGGGACAAAGTGAAGCGTAAAGCGGCGCAACAAGCCACCGATGTGGCGGTCGAGTTGTTAGAAATTTATGCAAAACGACAAGCGCGGCAAGGTCATTTATTTAAGGCCGATGAGGTTAATTATCGAGCGTTTGCGGCCGCGTTTCCGTTTGAAGAAACCCCGGACCAGCAAGAAGCGATTGAGGCGGTGTTGGCGGATATGTATTCGGCCCGGCCAATGGATCGATTAGTTTGTGGCGATGTGGGTTTTGGTAAAACGGAAGTAGCCATGCGTGCCGCCTTTGTGGCAATAATGGATGGGCAACAGGTGGCCATGTTAGTCCCGACCACGTTGTTGGCACAACAGCATTATCAAAATTTTGCCGACCGCTTGGCCGATTGGCCGGTGCGCCTTGAACAATTGTCCCGGTTTAGTACCACTAAGCAACAAAAGGAGATTGTGGCAGCCATTGAAGCGGGTACTGTGGATTTGGTGATTGGCACGCATAAAATTTTACAGGACCGAATTAAATTTGCCAAATTGGGACTAATTATTATTGATGAAGAGCATCGATTTGGGGTGAAACAAAAAGAGCGGTTTAAAGCGTTACGGGCGGAAGTAGATGTGCTTACGTTAACCGCGACTCCGATTCCACGGTCGCTGAATTTAGCGTTGTCGAAGTTGCGCGATTTATCGTTGATTTCGACCCCACCACCGGGTCGCTTGGCAGTGAAAACATTTATTCAAGAATGGTACGCGCCCACTTTGGTGGAGGCTATTACTCGTGAGTTACGACGAGGGGGGCAAGTGTATTTTCTGCATAACGATATTGAGACGATTGAGCAAATTGCGCAAACGGTAAAGGAGTTGGTACCGGAGGCTCGAGTGCAAGTGGCGCATGGGCAATTGCGAGAACGAGAATTAGAGCGAGTGATGCAAGATTTTTATCATCGTCGGTTTAATGTGTTAGTGTGTACGACGATTATTGAGAGCGGTATTGATGTACCGACGGCTAATACGATCATTATCAATCGTGCTGATAAATTAGGATTGGCGCAATTGTATCAATTACGCGGTCGCGTCGGTCGCTCCCATCATCGGGCTTATGCTTATTTGATAATTCCGCCGCGGTCACAGATGACTAAGGATGCTGTTAAGCGGATTGAAGTAATGGGGACTTTAGAGGAGTTGGGAATGGGGTTTACGTTGTCGACCTATGATTTAGAAATTCGCGGCGCCGGGGAGTTATTAGGCAGTGAGCAAAGTGGTCATGTTCAAGAAATTGGGTTTGCTTTGTATATGCAGTTGTTAGAACGAGCGATTGAGTCTTTAAGTGCGAGATCAGCATTGGAGATAGCGCGACCGGGGTCCACTGAGCCGGAGATTAATTTGTATGTGTCAACGTTGTTACCAAGCACTTATGTGCCAGATGTACATGCGCGTTTGATTTTGTATAAAAGAATTGCTAGTGCTTCGTCGGAGTCAGTGTTAGTAGAGTTGCAGGAGGAGATGATAGAACGTTTTGGAATGTTACCGGATCCGGCTAAAGCGTTGTTGAAAGTAGCGGCTTTGAAATTGAAAGCGAAGCAGTTAGGAATTAATAAAGTGGAGTTTGGCGCGAAAGGAGGTTATGTGTTATTTGAGGAGAAAACGACGGTGGCCACGGCCAAATTAGTGGCATTATTGCAAAGTCAACCGCGTAGATATCGGTTTGACCGGCAACCGCAGAAGTTACATTTGTTATTGGAGTTACCGGAATTTTCCGCCCGGTATCAAGTGTTGGAGCAGATTTTAGAGCAGTTGGGGGAAACATCAGAGTTGACAATTTTTTGAAAGTTGTCAACTCTAAAATTTAGGAATTTCTCGTTCCCCCGCGCCAGCGTTGCGGGAAAGGGACGCTAGCGCAGGGGAACGAAAAGAAACCTACTGGTGTGCATAGAAGTAGCTAAGTTCGTGGAGGAAACCTTAGACTTGGTATAACTCTTTGAATTTTAAGACCTCCATTAATTTGGAGGAACTACCAGTAATCTAAGTCAATTAACTTGAATTTTTGTTAGGTCTAATTAATATGAGTTATAGCGTTGATTTAAGAGTAAGAGTCATCAATTGGGTATTAAATGGGAAAAGTAGAAGAAGTGCCAGTAAGGTGTTTGAGGTTCATTATAATACGGTCAAAGTGTGGGTGAAGAAATATAAAGAAACCGGTGAGTGTATACCTCAAACCAGGACGCCGTCAACCCCTCGCAAACTAAACCTGGAAGCCTTACGTCAAGATGTGCAATCGGCTCCCGATTCTTTTCAAAGTGAACGTGCTTCTCGCTTTGGGGTAACACAGTCAACGATTAGTAAGGCTTTAGTCAAAATGGGGCTGATTCGGAAAAAAAAACGATTCTCTACCCGGCGCCAGAAGAACCAAAAATCGTTGTCGGCGACACCCGTCAAATCATAACCTACCTGATGCACGGTTAACTCCACTATCTCCTTCCCTTCCTTGTTTAAGGAGGGGAGTATGCGCTAACGACATGCCGCTGGCGGGAATAAGCGAAGCAAAATTCCAGAAACCGCCAGACTTTGCGTAAGGTGAGTAATCATAAGGCGCGAGGGATAACACTTAACCAACTAAAATAGTCTTCTTAGAGCGGGAGTAGCTGACAGACCAACGAACTCACTAAGAAAATTGCTTGTAGGTGCCGGGAATGAACAGTAGCAAGTAGGGTGCGTTAGCGATAGCGTAACGCACCATTTTTCAGGGCGAACAACCATTAAAAAAGCCACCCAGAAATAACAGCAACGTGGGAATTTACCATAAGGTGCGTTACGGCGCAAACTGACGCGCCTAACGCACCCTACGCTTGCTGAAGGTTTGGACTCCAACGCCGTCACCTTAGCTTAATGGCAGTGGGAGGGGGGGTTGAATTAACCGTGCGTAAGGTGAAGATAAAACCTTCAGTTTGCTTCGTGTTGGTGTCTGGGCACAACGCCTTGACCGTCAAGCCCCGGTGGCGACGACCAAAGGAGGGAAGTACACCCTGCCAACCCAGTTGGCGCATACTCCCCTCCTTAACAAGGAGAGGCTGGGGGTGGTTGAGTTAACCGTGCGTAAGGTGAGTTACTCAACCAAACCAAGCCGCGGAAAGACGGTATCGTTGGCCAGGGCAACCGGGACGTTTGTGCCAGGCCCAACCACCACTTGACCAAGCGAGGGAATCTTCCCGGAATGCCGTCCGTAGTCGCCAACCCGTGCGTTGGCAACCTGGCCATTGGCGATCGCCAATTACCGCCAGAAGGAGTCTCTACAGCGAACGCCTGGCAAATGGCCCAACAACTATTGGTTAGGCACCGGCTGGAGTCCAAATCTTCAGATTTGGACTTGTGTTTCTCGTTAAACGTGAGTGATGGGTCTCTCAGGACTGCCAGTCCTAATCCGCAGGACTACCACCCTTCGACTTAACCCGCCAAGTCCTTTCGTTTGCCCGGGGGTAAAGATTGAGACAACTGCGCGGCCAACGTTTTAACCTGCGGACTTGTCATCATCGTCACATGAGTACCCGGGACCCAATGCTCTACCACTTTCGCATGAGTGCCTTCGGCCCAACCCCAGGCGTCGCGAGTATCTTTTAACAACTCCTCAGACAGGTGTTCTTGAGCGCGAAACAGGTGAATTGGACCACGGAGTTTACCAGGAATTTGATAGTCCGCATGTCCTTGTACGGTAAGACGATAAGTGTTGACCCACGCCTTCAGTTCCGCAATTGGTGCCTTGGGTGCGAACAAGATTTGTCGTTGTTGAAAGGCTTGCATCACTTGGGTATAAGCCGTCTCCAGGTCGGGCAACCGTTGCAACTGTTCCAAAGATAGATTCAAAGCCAGGCCCGTTAGTTCTTCAAAAACCAAGACTATCTCTGCTAACCAGTTAATTTCCGTAGAAGCGGCCGTGGGATGGGGTTGCTTGGAGTCTGGTGCGCTGGTATCTAAAATCGCCAAGAAGGCCACCGTTTCCCCTTGTTGCTCCAGTTGCCAAGCCATTTCAAAGGCCACACAACCGCCAACCGATTACTGCCACGGGGTTAGAAGGTTTGTCAGTTTCTCTGCCAAAAGCTGAACATGGGGAATTCTCATCATAGTGACATGTGAACCGGGGACCTGATGTCGGTTTACTCCAGTCAGTGTATGTTCCTGCCATCCACAGTCTTCTGGCAATTCCTGGTTATTCCCCATAGATTCCTCGGCGCAAAACAAATCAATCGCACAATGTAACTGTTTACCTTGAGGTTGGTAATTAGCCGCCGCCAATCGATTAGCGCCATAAACCTTAACTAAAGCCTGAAGTTCTTCCGGTAAGCCATCGGCTGAAAATAACAGGTCATGCACCTGTTCCTGTTTAAGCCAATTCATTACCGTCCGGTAGGCATAATTCAAGCTATTTATGGTTGTTAGTTCAGCTAAGGTAAACGGTGGTTTTATCTCAGTTAATTCAGTGAAAATATCAACAATATCCCACAGCCAGTCAAATTCTGTTTCTAGTTTCCGTTCCTCAGATTCGGGCGTATATTGCGAGGTTGGTTGGTCTAAAATCACCAACAACGCCACGCTTTCACCAGTTTGTTCTAAACGCCAAGCCATCTCTAAAGCGACTGCAGTACCAAAAGAATGACCGATTAAATAATAAGGTCCCGCCGGTTGAATCAAGCTAATTCGCTCCAAATGAGATTGCGCTAAAGCTTCTACCGTCATTGGTATCTGAACCTGACCATTAAGACCTGGCGACTCTAAACCATAAACGTTCAGTGTTACCTCTGAAGTCTTCAAAGCCTTCGCCAACGGTAGAAAATACCCAGCTTTACTGCCAAGACCTGGCAAACAAAATAGTGTTGCCGGAGCATCCTGATGGCAGTGTAGTGGCAATAAAGTCTCCCACATCAGTTGCTTCGCGACCGAGTTCTGGCAATGTCGAATCAAGGCCACTAAATATCTTTGATAGGCCACCGCTAAGGCTTCAATGGTCTGTGCCTGGTAACAATCACGGCTATAACTCCAAGTCAACTGGAGTGAACCTTGAGTAATCGCACCATTGATGTCAATCAGGTGGTCACGTTCGCCGG
>DZAL01000145.1 GCA_022729575.1 Thiomargarita sp. | reverse complement strand
GACGGGGGTGAGGGAAAATACCGCCGAATTTATGCTTCAGAACTTAATTTGCTATATTTTGTCAAATAAGGAGGCAAATTGAATGAAATTACTTGATGTTGTGGCATTGCTAGAGAACGTGCCAACCCTGCGTCTTTATCGTGGTCAGGTGGGCACTCTGGTAGAAGAATATGAACCAGGGGTATTTGAGGTGGAATTTAGTGATACCAGAGGACGTTCTTATGCGTTAGAAACTTTACGCGCCGCTCAATTGATGGTGTTATCTCATCAGCCAGTTGGGGAGGGTTTGTTGGTCGGATGAATCTGAAAATTGACTTTCTCAATCCATTTAGTTATCCTAACCCCCTGACTCGCAGATAACCGCCGATGACACTGGATAAACTCAGCAGCGTCATCTGTAGCACTCGGCGAGTCAGATTAATTAACCCTAACCACCAGGAAAATTTTATGTCTCAACTCATTTTGAATTGGCAAGAATCACCTATGGTTTTAGAACCATTGATTCGACAAATTGTGCGAGAGGAATTGAACCAATTAGCGAGTACACGGGCTAAAGAAGAAGTGAGTGCTTTACCTCCCACCGATTTTTGGGAAGCATTACAACAATTTCGGCAGGAAACGGATTTAAGTGAATTTGCCGAGGATGTGTTTGCAAATGTTCGGGATGAACGTGTTGGGAGAAGGTGAGATTTTGAAATATTTAGTGGATACGAATATCATTTTTGAGGCCACCAAACCCAAACCCTCTACCGTGATTCTCGATCAATTACAGCAACATAGACACGAGATGGGAATTGGCGTTTCAATTTGGCATGAGTTGTTATTTGGTCTCTACCGACTGCCAACTTCGCATAAACGTGAAAAATTAGAGCGTTATTTATACCAAGTGGTTCGCCAATTACCTATACTATCGTATGATTTAAAAGCGGCTGAATGGTATGCGCAAGAAAGAGCGCGTTTGGCACGGATGGGTAGAATACCTCCTTTTATTGACGGGCAAATTGCGGCGGTGGCTAAAGTTAATCAATTGATTTTAGTCACTGCCAACGTTGATGATTATGCTTGTTTTGAAGGCATTGCGATAGAGAATTGGTTTAATACGTAAAGTTCGTGTAGGGTAGGCAACGCGCCTCACTATGGCCTACCCAATTTCTTCAGAATATCATAGCCTTCTCAATATCCAATGATTTAGAGATTATTGCACAGTTTGAACCGCAGATGACACTGATGACGCAGATAATTTCCCCCAACACTAAGCTATTTCATCTGCATAATCCGCGTCATCTGTGGCAATCTGCGATTCAGACCAAAAATAATTTGACCACCCCTTCTGAAAATTCTAAAATTCTGTAAATTCTGATTCAGACAAAGGAAACTACTCATGTCCAAGTTGGATATTATTCACCACCTAACAGTGAAGAAGCAAGTATGATAGCATTACCTACAGACCAGCAATTTTATCAAAAATTGACCTGCTTGACTCCGGTGCAAAAACAGGAAGTATACAATTTCATGGAATTGGTGTTAAAGCAGTCATCCAGACACCAGTTCAACCAAGAACGTTTGCCAATCAGGGAGAAAATCAAACCAGGGATTCCTGGGAGCCAGTTACTAGAGTTTGCGGGCTTGATTGAAGCCAGTGACTTGGCATTAATGAGTGAGGCCATCGAAACCAATTGCCGACAGATAGACGAACATGAATGGTAAATATTTGTTAGATACTAACATTGTCATCGCCTTATTTGCCAAAGAATCGACGGTTCAAACTCGGTTGAATCAGGCCACAGAAGTGTCGATTTCAGCGATAACTATAGGCGAGTTGGTGTTTGGGGCGCATAAATCCAAGCAAGTGGAGGAGAATTTATCTCGTATTCAGCAGTTGGTAGAGAAGAATGTGATACTGGTGTGCAATTCTGAAACCGCCTACTATTATGGCCGTCTCAAACATTGGCTTGGGCAACGCGGGCAACCTATTCCAGAAAACGATATATGGATAGCCGCGCTGGCGCAGCAGTATGAATTGACGTTAGTGTCACGAGATAAACATTTTGGGGTGCTAGAAAAATTCAGTTTGGAAGTTTGGTGAAGCGGTGAACCGCCATATCATCTGAATCGCCGGGGCCCGCCGATAACATTGATGATGCCGATAATTCCCCCAAACATCAAGCCAAATCCTCTGCGTAATCCGCATCATCTGTGGCAATCTGCGATTCAGACCAAAAATAATTTGACAATCCATTCTGAAAATTCTAAAATTCTGTAAATTCTGATTCTGACAATCACTTAGTCAGAATCAGAATTTACCGAATTAAAGAATTAACAGAATAATTTGACAACCCATTCTGAAAATTCTAAAATTCTGCAAATTCTGATTCAGACAACAAAAAGGAACTTCTCATGTCCAACGATTTAGACATCATTGCACAACTTGAAAAACGCATTGGTAAAAAATTGCCGCGATTAGACAAAATCGACTGGGATTCTATTGGCTATCAAGCTGATAATAGGGGGCGGGTGATTGGCTTGGGGCTACGTAAATTCCAGTTAACTGAGTTGCCTGAAGAAATTGTCCAACTACAAAATTTACAAACATTATATTTGGTGGACAATAAATTGATCCAGTTGCCTAAAGAAATTGGCCAATTGCAAAAGTTACAAACATTAGGTTTAGCCACCAACCAATTGACCCGGTTACCCCAAGAAATTGGCCAACTGCAAAACTTGCAAACATTAGGTTTAGCGGCCAATCAATTGACCCAGTTGCCTGAAGAAATTGGCCAGCTACAAAATTTGCGGGTATTAGACTTAGGCAACGCTCAATTAACCCAGTTGCCTAAAGAAATTGGTCAACTGCAAAACTTGCAAATATTAGATTTAGACAACAATCGCCTGACCCAGTTGCCCAGAGAAATTGGTCAACTACACTTGCAAAAATTCTATTGGGGTCGCAATCAATTAACCCATCTTTCTAAGGAACTCCTTCAGCTAAATTTGGAGATCAAATGGGGTCTTGGTATTTTGGAGGAAGGTCTTTCTGTCGTAGACAACCCATTCCAAACTCCCCCAATAGAAATCGTCAAACAAGGCCGACAAGCCATTATTGATTACTACAATGCACTTGAATCTCAACCAGATCGCCCCCTCAACGAACTCAAACTCCTCCTAATAGGCGACGGCGGCGCGGGCAAAACGTCCCTACTCAAACGTCTATTGGGACAAGCCTTTGACCCCAATGAATCACAAACGCATGGAATCAATCTCAATACCATAGACTTGCCACTCCCTGCCACTCCCCATTTATCAGGAGACACGGTGAAACTCCATTGCTGGGACTTTGGCGGACAAGAAATTATGCACGCTACCCATCAATTCTTTCTCTCCAAACGCAGCCTCTACGTGTTGGTGCTAGACAGTCGCCGCGAAGCGAAGACGGATTATTGGCTAAAACATATCCAAAGTTTTGGCGACAAGTCCCCCATCATCCTGGTTATCAACAAAATTGACGAAAACCCCAGCTTTGACTTACCGCGTCAACCTTTGCAGAAATACAATATTGCCCATTTCTGTCGTCTCTCCTGTCGCACGGGCGAAGGACTCGACGCGCTAAAACAAGCCATTCAACAAACCATTCCCCAGGTTGAATTGGTCCAAACCGTCTTCCCCTCACGCTGGTAGCAAGTCAAAATTGCCATAGAACAACGCACTTCCCAAGGCCAAGATTACCTAAGTTATGACCATTACCTGGACCTCTGTCGTCAGCATGACCTCACTGATGAAAGCCAACAACAGACCCTCATTGACTTTCTGCACGATTTAGGTTTAGTCATTCACTTTGACCAAAAACTGTTACGGGAAACCAATATCATCAACCCGAAATGGTTGACCGAAGCCGTCTATAAACTCATCACTGCGCCTCAAGTGATTCAACAACAAGGGACGCTATTCACTCGTCAACTCAAAGAATTGCTAGATACTCGCATCTATCCTAGCCATAAACATGACTACTTACTGGAACTTCTGAAAAAATTTGAACTTGGCTATGCCGTCAGTGCCGATAAATTCCTCCTGCCCGACGTATTCCCCGTGCAAGAACCCACATTTGACTTTGACTATGCCCACGCTTTGCATTTTGTCCTAGACTATGACTTCCTCCCCAAGGCTGTGATGTCACGGTTTATGGTGAGAATGCACCAAGACATCCAAGATAATTTACACTGGCGCACTGGTGTGGTGATTCACGACCAGAAGTTTGACACCACCGCCCTCATTCAAGCCACTGACAGTAGCAAACGTCTCCATATTTACGTCACCGGCCAACAACGACGCGACTACTTGGCTATCATTCTTTTTGTGTTACGAGACATTCACCACAGTTTTGCCAAACTCACGGTCAAAGAGAAGATTTGCCTGCCCGATAATCCCGAAGTCACCGTCAGTTACACCCATTTATTGAACTTGGAAAAACAAGGTATCGCCACTTACACGCCCGAAGACAGTGACAGCGTTTATCACGTCAAGGATTTGCTAGGCACGATTCATAATCCCCAGGCCAATGAAGCCGAGATGCTATTGATTTTGCGCAAAATGGAAAGCGTGCTAGGAGACAAAACGGAGGAGAGTGTCTTGCAAAACGTCAACGATGTGGTTAAAATCAATCCGAACTTCTTTGGGATAGAAGTGAATGTGGGTGAGTTGATAAGGAAGTTGTGGAAGAAGCGGCGTTGATGCTAGATTTGGATTAGATTTGACCACTTTTGAAAAGTTGTCAAATCTTTTTCCCACTACCCACCAATCCCGTTTTATGGTAAACTAACCCAGTCACCTACTTTGCAATCCATTTGGAGAATCACCATGTTGAAAAGTTACGAAGCGATTTACCGTCAAGGTCAATTACGGTGGCTTCATCAAGCACCGCCGATACCTGACCAAGAAATACGGGTTCTGGTAGTGGCAGAGAGAGTCGAAGCCAAAATCCCAACCAAACACAATCTCCAGGAAGTATTACAACAGGCCTGGGGATGTCTGGGGTCGGGTAAGACCCTGGATGACCTTGACCGAGAACTTCAGGTAATGCGTCATGAATGGGAAAGGGAGTGGGACCAATGACTACGTTGTATGTACTTGACTCCAATATGCTTATCTACTATCTGAATGCCAGTTTAACGAAATCCGTTCGCCAACAAGTGGAAGAGGCGATAGAACAGCAGGCATTTATCTCCACCATTACTCGGATAGAAGTTCTTGGCTGGCATCAGCATAGTCCAACGTCGTTTGGCCAAGCGAAAGAGTTGCTAAATCATCTGAGTGAACAATCCTTAAATGAGGCAGTGGTGAATTTATGTATCAAGTTACGACAAACCACTCCCCTGAAACTTCCCGATACCATCATTGCTGCCACAGCTTTGCATCTGGGACTCCCTTTGATGACTCGCAATGTCAGTGACTTTCAAAAAGTCCCCAATTTGACCCTCTTCAATCCATTTGAAAATCAGGGATAGAGACACTCAGTAGCCCTTGTAGGGTGGGCAAGTGTTTATTTGGGGTGGGAGTGAATGTGAATGAGTTGATAAGGAAGTTGTTGAAGAAGCGGCGGTAATGCTATATTTGGATTAGATTTGACAACTTTTAAAAAGTTGTCAAATCTTTATTTCGTCACTACCGAATGAGGAAACCTAGCGTGATATATTCCATTGCTGAAGAACATGCTAATCATATTTTTCGTAATGCCCCTGGCCATCTTGCAGACACCCCTGCCAATAGGAATTCACTGATAGCCACCGCCTCAAATACCCAAAACTTGATAGGTAAAGATAAATATGGTAACGAATGGTTCACTAACACTTTAACTGATGCTTCGCAAGTCTGGGTACAAGTGCGAAATGGCCAAATCCGTAATGGTGGTCTCAATTCGACACCACGCCCATTTAATCTGCAAACCGGACTGTCACGTTCCCTCGTTCCATAACCAAGGAGAGATAAAACCATGAAAATACTCACCACTCAAGAAGCCTTCGTGGCCATGCGCTCGTTTTTAGAAAGTTATTATGAACGTACCAAGTCTGATGATGTGGGTGCGTTGCTTGGCGATATGCAATTGTTAGGAGACGGTCTGACGGCGGACCCCGCGACTTGGGAAGATTGGTTGAGTTGTGTAGAACGGTCAAAAGTTAAAATTGCGGCTTAGTTAGTGTAGTGGGCAACGATAAAGCTGTTGCCCACCTTACCCAACTCCTCAAACCTGACAGGTCTTTTAGACCTGTCAGGTTTAACACCATTGCCCGCCAACCCTGTCTTCTGGTAAACTAACTTGGCTCTCTCTCATTCAATTAAATCGGCGAAGTGGTGGGCAACGATAAACTTGTTGCATGCCACCCTACTTGACTGTTTATCAAGATGGATAATTTATCCCACGCTTGATACTACCATTGTCCGTTTCGTATGACCATCGCGTGATTGACGGCGCGTTAGCGGCGCGGTTTACTAGCTAGTTACGGTTTATTTTGTCGAATGTGAGGAGGTTGTTGTGGTAAAATCAACTGTCCAAAACATGTTTTGGACTCCTGATGGTAACAGTCTTGTGGTGAAAATCCAATAGTCAAAATGATTTATGGTACCATGCTATGGTTTTACCATCTGAATGGGTTGCCAAAATAAAATGGGCAACGAAGTTGGTTCACTTTTCTACTCTAACTAATAAACCAGATACCATGCTAACCACTTTACACATCAAAAATTTTCGTTCCCTCGTCGATGTGACGATAAATATCGAAGGGATAACGGTCTTATTTGGACCTAACGGTGCCGGAAAATCAACCTTCCTAGATGCACTATGGTTTGCCCGAGATTGCGCGATTCGTGGGGTGGACTCGGCAGCCTCCGAAAGAGGGCACGGGATTGGGTTACGCTGGGAAGGTGCAGAATCATACGAACCCATTGTCATTGGCATGGAAACTCAGGTTGCCAAGTATAAAAATTTATTTGGATATTCTGCCGGGCGAATCGAAAAATTTATGGGGGAAGAGTTATACTCTAAACTTCGTGATCTCGTTCTGATCGATAGAAAAATAGGAAGTGACAAGGTTACCTTTCCAGGTTTTGAAGCCTTACTACCATTTGTCCCATGGTTTGAACCCGAGAAACCCAGTTTCGTCAAATATCTGGAATACCTACGGGCCGACGGTCAAGCCAATGAAATCACCGAATTGGGGGAAATGTTACGCGGAATCCGCTTCTATCATGCCCGTTCTACCAATTTCTATAAATTGCGAACCTTTGGTTCTGAAAGTGGTTATGAAACTCGCTTGTCTGGGCGCGGTGATAATTTATGGTCGGTGTTACGTAACCTCCATGATAAGCAAATACTGGATCCTCGTTATAACATCATCATGGGGTTTATGAAGGAAAGTTTCCCCTCGTTTGAAGCAATAGTTTTAGAACAAACGGGTACTAACAGCGTTTATGCCATGTGGATAGACAAATTGCGCCGCAAACCTATTCAAGCCTCTGGGGTGTCTGATGGTCACTTGCACATGTTAATGCAATTGACGGCCCTGTTTTCGGAAGATGGGTATGGTTTGATTTTGCTAGATGAACCAGATTTATCGCTACATCCTTGGGCTTTATCGGTTCTCGCCAAGGCCATCCGGGCCGCCAGTCAATCTTTTCAAAAACAGGTGATGATTGCAACTCATTCGCCAGTATTAATTAGCCAGTTTGCACCAGAACAAATATTGGCGGTGGAACTCAGTAAAGACACAGGTCAAACGCGGATGACAAAGGTCAGTGAACAAGACAGTATTCGAGACCTTCTGGAAGAATATGCCACAGGGTCACTCTATATGGCTGAAATGATTGCAGCCCAAAGTGAACCACAGACCTCTTCTTAACTAAATCACCTCTGGTATTCGCTTATGAACGGTTCAAACACTAATATCCCATGCTATTTTTTCCAGGTGGGGTTAATCGTCACTGGCAAAGGTGAAGCCTGGTCTCAATCATCAAAGAATAGGGAAGAGGGGTTACCGAGGTTATTTCGCCCGTTAACCACCACTGGAAGTTGAGTGACAGCCTCTCAGAAATTATCTCATATAGAAATTATCTTTATGGGTACTTGAAAAACATGAAATGGAACCCCATTGCAAATAGCCTAGAGTTTTAATTGATTCGTTGGAGTAGCTTATCAGGGTAAGTACGCCTGATAATAATATTGTTATCTTTTTAAAAGGAGAAAATTATGAAAGAAGATCGGAATACAGATTGGAATCGGAATACAGATTGGAATCTTATAATTCAAGCGTACCTGCCCATTGGGCTGGTGCCAATGGGCCATGGAGCCAGAAAATAAGGACAAGACCGTTGGACAGCTACGGGACGAATTCAAGAAGCAGAACGAGGGGCTTGAACCCCTGAATGTCGGCACTCTCGTTATGGCCGCATACCCCTTGTTTGTGTATCCAGAACAAACAGAATTCGAGAAGATCGACTTCTCAAAAATTGACACCTCACGCTTCACCGTCCTAATTGGAAAACCAACAGATCCGACAGCGGACAGAGAGAAGAATCTTTGCAAGAGAATCCGCAACGCGCTCGCGCATGGCAATTTCAAGATTGTGGAAGATCAAATAGAATTCATCGACTATGTTCTCGACAAGAAGAGCAAACAGAAGATCAACTTCTTCAAAGCGACAATCGCCATCCGTGACTTTGGGAAATTTATCAACGACTTCATGTTTACTATCAAACGACAGTATTTCCAAAACAGAAATGCGAACCAGTAACTCCAGCGGACGGAGTACCGCCGCTGAGTTTTGGCGTTATAGGCAATAGCCTTCCTAAACCTTCAAGAAAGCTGTTGCCCACCCTACCTACCCACTCAAACCTGACAGGTCTGTTAGACCTGTCAGGTTTAACATCGCTATCTACCAACTCTATAGTTAGAGTGGACTAACCTAAATTACTAATGAATCACGAAACCTATGCAAGTGACTCTAAGTGTAACATTAACCGAGATTGACCACCATTTATTAAATCTCATCAGAAATTTGCTTTCCCAAAATGCCGAAATCATTTTGCGAAAAGCACCGGTAAAATTGGAAGAGTTCGATAAGAGTTTACCACTCTCCCAAGTGATGCAAGAGATGGCACAAGCGGGGCATAGTCAAGCCTTTTTGAAAGACTTGCAAGCAGGATTGGCAACTTCTACGGTCTATAGCAACGCTAATGAAGATAAAACTGCTGAAGAATGAGATAACTAAGTATCTTAAAATTCATCAACTGGAAAAAGGTAGTGATGCCATGTGGGTGATGGACTGGTAGGGGCAACCATGGTGGTTGCCCTTGGGGGGCTACAGCCTTGAGCAATCACCATGGTTTTGCCCCTACACCACCCACCTTGCATCACTACCAAATTGGCGAAATGGTGGGCAATGATAAACTGGTTGTCCACCCTACCCAACTGGAATTCTAGTGGTCAACTTGTTTACACCTGTGTTACAGGATAACATTTCTTGATAGATTTTTGGAGATGTACGAATAATAGTGCCGCAACGGTCAAATCATTATGGTACTCAAGAAAAATACCACAATGAGGCAAATTTAACTCTCGGTATGAAATTGTTTCTGAATTGAATGTACGGCCATTAGATTCCATCGTCTCCCTGAGATGCGCCTTGGACTCTTCAATGTCTAATACTGCAAATGTCCCACTTGGTTTCAACTTAAAACCTTTCCTTTCCATTTCCAACTTGACTTCGGTAATGTTCTCTGGTTCGGTCGGTTTATTAAAGTAATCAAGAAGATAGACAGATAAATATTTTTCCGTTTCACGTAACCCAAAACATGTATACAAAGGGTTGCCCTCCTCATCTAAAACCGAAGGCTTGCAGTAACGCGCTACTGTACCAGTTTGAAGTTCTGTCACTCTAAGTTATCCTTTTAATAGGTGAACATGCAATCCAAGTGTGTGAAGATAGGCTTCAAAATCAAACAAGTTCATACTTCCATCCAAAATGATAGGAGTTTTTACCTGCTGAAGGCTGGGTCTAAAAATGACATAATCCAGAAAGTTTCCGGTTTTGAACCTCAAAATCATTAGGTTGGTGTGGTCCTTTTGCCAACTCACATGAAACAGCCCATCTTCATTTAAAGCAATTACAGGATAGTTAAAGTTATTCAGCATTAGCAAAAACATCAGCATAGATTTTAGAGAATCAATAGAAACTTGACTCTCTTCATCGTCATAATATAACTTTTGTAACTCGGTTACACGCCGAATAATGCGTTCCATCAGTGGCTTTTCTCCTGGCCAGGCATTTTGAAAGCATTTTAAACTGGCCTCAATATCACTTAACTTAGCCAGATCGTTTATCACCGGCGAAAGTTTGTCTCTTTTCGGCACTACACTACGGTCGGAGTATAACTGGGGAGTGGTAATGAGATTTTTGTTATCAACCGAATAGTTGAATGGATGCCCCCCTGACGATAATAAAGTGTCATTGCGACGCATGGAAATATGAGAGGGATTTATCCCATTGGCCTTTCCATATAAACGGTAGCCATTCGTCTGAACGTCTCGACTGACAACTGTGCTAACGGCCATAAAACTTTACTCCTCGTCAGAAGAAACCAAAATTTTTTGATGGGTTTGTTCTTCAAAGTTGTTGATGGCTTCCGTCAGAGAAATGGCCAAAGACTTGGCGGTAGGGTGCGAAAAATTCAACACCGCTTCTTCTTTACCGTTACGTTGTATTAGAATGAAGACATCATTCTTGGAAACACCCAACGCAAATTCATTGAAGTAAATGCTAGTCAGTTCCTTGGACTTCAACGCCTCTACGACATCCTCCTTGGGATGGTGTGATTTTTTAGTCATGGTAAATTTCTCCTCTGAGTTAAAGGTAATGATTACAAACTTTCTGTTTTATGATTAAAGCAGATTGTGTTATTATATAGACATTTTTAAAAATGTCAAGGGGCTAAAAATGTAAACGTAAATCTATCAAGGTATACATATAAAACACATTTAATTGGCAACCTGTGTAGCCTGTGTGGGGTGGGCATGTTACCCACTCTACCTAACTCCTCAAACCTGACAGGTCTGTTAGACCTGTCAGGTTTAACACCACTGCCCACCAACCCCGTCTTCTGGTAAACTAACTCGCCTCACCTTCATTCAATCAAATCAGCGAAGTGGTGGGCAACGATAAAGCGGTGGCCTGCCCTACTTGGCTAGATTTGACAACTTTTTAAAAATTGTCAAATCTTTCAAAATCTCTCAACCTTGGCTATGCCACCGCAAAGCCCGTGTAAGGTCGCACTCTCGGGTGCCGAAAGCCAAGGACAATTGCTTCTTTAGGGATACCGGCCGCCACTAACTCGGTGGCTACCCCTTCTTCCGTGCCATCACATTGAATCCAGATTTTATCCTCTAACAGGTCCAGGTGAATGACGGCACCGTGGATATACTCATCGTCATGCCAACCGACTTGTAATAAAGCATAGCTACCATGCTCATCATCAAAGGAGACTCTGGAATGAATATCACCATAAGCTGGTTTATATTGAGCATAGTCTAACAGAATTTGTTTAATCAACGTTTGGTAAGTTAAGCGGGTATCCATTCGATAATTACCTCCTCTTCCATATTCACCACCAGCAATCGAAGGAGATGGTTGATTAAAAACAGTTGACCGAGTTCCACGGTAAACACACTTTTGAAAATCTCGGCACTGACCGCTAGGTATATCAGTCGTTCTGGTTCGGTTTTCTGAATAATTTGCTGGTACATGATGTATTGACCTACTGCTTGTTGCAACTCTTTGACATCGGATTTTCCTAAGAAACTTTTTACTTCCACCACGATTTTTTTCAGTCCTTTTTCCGCACTTATCAAACATTCTGCGCCCAAGTCCGCAAATAAGCGTTTAGTGCCAATTTGTAATAGAAAAGGGTCGTGCGTAATGGTCCAGTGATCTTTCTGTAAAGCCCGTTTAACCGCATGATGATAAAGGTCTAAGCGAGGCATAGTTAACTCCGTTTCTAGTTTCCTCTCGAAAGGATAAGTATAACCTGGATGGGAGTGAACTTCGTTACACCCACCCTCACATTTTAAAAATAAATTATACACCGACTACGCTGGCTATGCCAGTTGAACTAGAAATTTACTCACTTTATGGTAAAATCATCTAGCTAGTTGTAGGGTGGGCCGGGCGCTTTACCGTTGCCCATCCTACCTAACTACCCAACTCATCAAACCTAATAAAGACTGGAAAACCGAAGAAAATATTGACAAGCGCGTTTTTGCAAGCCATACTTAACATAAGAAAATATTTTTCTGAAACGGACGGAACAATTATGCGTATCCATTTTGACTTTGACCTAGAAACGGCCATTGAAGTTATTTTTTATCTAGCCCAGCACTTAATAAAAACCCAAACTAACGACATTTATCACCTTGGCAAAGTGCTTTATTTCGCCGATAAATCTCATCTGGAAGACTACGGGCGATTTATTTGTGGAGAAACTTATGTAGCTATGAGTAATGGTCCCGTGCCCATCGGCATTAATAAACTGCTACAAGCGGCCAAGGCACCGAAGCAACCCAATTTATCACCTGTGGAACGAGAATTCGTGGATAATTTGAGAACAGTAGCAGATTGGGTAATTCCATTAAGAGAACCGAATTTGGACCTGTTAAGTGAATCGGAACGCCAGTGTTTAGACCAAGCGATTGAAAATTATGGCACCAGGTCATTTGCTGAATTACGGAAATTCAGTCATGACGCGGCATATCACGCCACCGCTATCAATGACGTGATTAAGGTGGAGGCTATGGTCGCGACTTTGAGAGATGGCCAAGATTTGCTTAACTATTTAAGAAATCCCTATCCAGGTTAAAACATATACGACTAGGTGACTGTTTTCCTAAAGAGACTCGCCTTGACCTGGTGCGGCGACAACTTCAACCGGGACAGGTATTATACTTGTATTGTGAATTTACTCATCCCCATAAAGATAAGTTTTTGGTAGTAGCTTATGCGGCGCCAATTTTAGGTTTGTTAGTGATTAATTCAGAAATTCCAGAGTACATTCAAAAACGTTCGCCGTTGAAACAGTGTGAAGTAAAAATCGATGTGGCTTCTCATGGGTTTCTAGCCTACGATTCTTATATTGATTGTCAACAAGTCATTACTTCTCTTACCAAAGACCACGTGGAAAAGCAACTCTTAAATGATATGAGTAGGTTAAAGGGAATGATTGCAGAATCGGTGCGAGAACAGGTGATAGCAGCGGTCAAAGCTTGTGAAAAACTCAAGCCACGAGAGAAAAATCGGGTTTTGACAGCATTTGCAGACGTATAGCCCGTGTAGGATGGGTAACTGTTTATTTGCCCACCTTCCTTAAATCAAATCAGCGAAATGGTGGGCAACGATAAAGTTGTTGCCTGCCCTACCTAACTACCTAACTTGACTAGATTTGATAACTTTCGAAAAGTTGTCAAATCTGTTACCCGCTACCCACCAACCCCATCTTATGGTAAACTAACCTAGTAACCTAATTTGCGGTCCATTTTTCCAGCCGGAGAATCACCATGTTGAAAAGTTACGAAGCGATTTACCGTCAAGGTCAATTACGGTGGCTTCATCAAGCACCGCCGACATTTGACCAAGAACTACGGGTTTTGGTAGTTAACTCCATTTAATCGCGGGCACGTTAGTAAAGTTCAAATTTCTTCCCCAGTTCCAACTCCTCCAGATGTTCATTAATCAACCCAATGGTCTCTTGAACTACGGGACTGTTTCTCAAAACATATCTTAAAAAGCCAGCATACGGTTCCGTATCAGCCGAGAGATTTTTCATATTTTCCAAAGCGTCATGTATTTTAGAAAGACGCTTTATTTTAGCATCGTCCTTCTTTAAAGGACGATATTCACTTACCGTTTCTTTTAACACCTTTTCAGTTTTATAAAACTGCTCAAGTATTCGTGCTATTGGCCTAAACAATTCAAATCTATGCAAGTCACAAACTTCAATAGTCCGTTGACCTTTTTCAAAATCCGGTGAATCGAGCGCAGGGTGAATGCGAACATCCCGATAAACGAAGCACTTCTCAGGGTCATCTCGTTCAGGATTCACCATCGGATAAGTGTAAGTGTCGTAATTACCTTTTGGATCATTGCACTTTTTACACGCAGGAAATAAATTTCTCCACTCAAAAGTACATTGAGGATAGAGAGATTTCGGGTAGAAATGTTCAGTGTGGATATCACCCGACGCATTAATAATTGATTCACAGAAAACACATTTACCATGAAACATCTCTTCAATAGCCTGTTTGATGTCACCATGCCGATATTTGTTGACGGCAGTCTTTTTCTCGTCGTCAGGAATTTTATCGTAACCACCATATTTTTTGACCAAATTCATTAACTCCTTGGTCCATTCTGATTGATATTGTTTAAGCACTTCTGGAATAGGAGGACGTGTGACTTTTATCATGGTCTGTTAATCTGGTTTGAGAATGAGGTTACTTTTTTTCAGTTGATACACCTTTAAAATAGGGTCGTTAGGGTGCAAGAGGGCGGCAAGATTAGCCAATTCAACCTCATAGTTAGCCAAATCATTCTCGCGGTAAGCCAGTTCCAATTTATCCAACTGTTGGTTAATACCGGTAGCCGGTTGATAGTCCACCACATTCATCAAATCTTCCAAGATAAAATCCAATTGCCAACCTTGGTAAGACTTATGTTCAGGTTGTAAATCTAACTCGCCATCATGCGGCGGAATTTTGATAACTTCATTAGCTTCTGCGGAAGCCACCACATGAGGAGAATGAGTGGTGACAATAAATTGCACACTCGGAAACAGTTTCTTTAGATTCCCGATAATTTTTGCTTGCCATTCAGGATGCAGATGGGCATCTATTTCATCAATTAAGACGGTGCCCGGGGCGTTTGGCATCAAAGCGTCTTGGTCGCGGTCATTGACACCCTCACACCAGTCAATCATAGAAAAGGCGATAGCTAAAAACGATTTAAAACCGCTGGACAATTCTTCTAAATAACATTCTTTGCCCTTGAGTTTAAACACCGGTTCTAAATCTCTGCCGATTCGGACAAACTGAAAATCCAGGTCGCGAGGAGTCAGTTCTGGCAAGAGAACTATCACATTTTCCCAGTTTTGACGCTGGATTGTTGCCCAATCCTTGTCAATTATATGATAGCGGTTTATCATCCACTGTTTAATGTCAGGCAACAAGATGCCCTCTAAAAATCGCGTGGCATTGTCGCGATAGTATTTTCGGCGTTCTTCGCCAACTGCTTCTCGGGTCATGCCCTCTAAGCGTTTATAGCCAAAATGGCGATAGGCACCAATGACATAGATGGTGTTGGGCGCAACCTGAAAGTTGGAGATGGCAACGTCACTTACGTGGAATGGGTGCTGTCGGTAGCTTCCATTCATCTGACCTTTGGTGATGCTAAATCCATTTTTATAAGGTTGCCCTTTCCAATAGGTTTCAGTCCATACCTCTGCCTGGGGTCTCCATCTGGAATAAGTTAAACCATCATTGTCTGACAGGCTATGAGTAATCAATCTCAAGACAGACGTTTTACCGGACCCATTAGCACCTATCAGAATATTCATGCGAGGATTGAATTTAACATTGAGGAGGTTAAACAAACCTATGTTTTTTACGTGTAAGTTATCGAGGTATGAATTTATTGTCATCTGACTTGTTCCTGTTAGAGATATGTGGCTAGGTAGAATTTTTTCAGAGTATCATAACATGAATGGTGGGTAAACAAAAGAATATTTTCTTTCAATCCATTTGAAAATCGGGCATAGAGTGGTGGTGGGTGTCCCACGCACCACTTTAACTGCGAAGTAGTGGGCTTCGAAGAACCTATTGGCCCCCTATCTGATTGGATTAGATTTGACAACTTTTGAAAAGTTGTCAAATCTTTTTCAGTGAGTGTGGTGTGGCGTCTAGTGTTTCGCTTTCAAGAAGGTCACAGTTATGAAGTTTCTTTAGTGTAATGAAAAACCAATAAAGAGGTATCGTGTGCCATGGTAACCAATCTGGAATAGTCGTCCCGGGAACCTTTAAAGAGGTTCAAGCGACCGACTAATTAAATTTGCTTAGATTTACCAGAGGTGGTATAATTAAGTTTCTGAGAAATCCAAACTTAACTTAATCGGAAACGGCCATGAAACTACCTAAAAACCACAGCAAGTTGTTAATACTACTAAAAAATTGTTAAAAGATGAAGAGTTTAAATCTCATCACCGGACGAGTCCAAAAGTTTTTCTGCGGGAGCGAAAGTTAACTTTTAGTCTCGTCATCTTATTAATTATGCAAAAGACGATGAAATCCATACAATTGCTTCTGAAGAAGTGTTTGGTCAAATTGACCTGGACCCGGCGACCAATAGTGCCTTTACTCAAGCTCGTCGGCACCTCAAACATACCGCCTTTATCGAGTTAAACCAGA
>DZAL01000144.1 GCA_022729575.1 Thiomargarita sp. | reverse complement strand
TTTCAATTTTCAAAACTTTTCAAAAGCTAATATTGTTACGCTATGAAGTATAACTGCGGTTTAGTTGCTTATGATGCGGTACAAGAAACGGTCTTAAATCAAAAAGACCCTGATTGGAAAATTAGAAATCCAAATTGCCCCGCTATAGTCTCGTTAATAGCTACCCCAGCAACCACCGCCATTTGTGCTGGCAGTACCTTTGATGTCACTATCCGTGCCGATAAAATTGACACGCAACCCGTGGATGGAATCGAAATGTCTCTCAAATTCGACCCCAGCCAGTTGCAAGTCAATAGCGTCACCAATAGCGGCGTGTTGGATTTTGAATTGGATAGTAACGTTGATCCGACTACTGGCAAAATTGCCTTCAGTGCCATTGCCCTAGACAATGCAGCCCAAACCGAGTCGTTTGATGTCTTCACCATCAACTTTACTGCCATCGGTAACGCCAAAACGACCGTGTTAGACTTGCTTGACAACAGCAAACTCACCAATAGCGGCGAAACGGTACTTGCTTCTATCGTTGATAACACCTTGACATTCTCGCAATGCTTAGATTATCAAGTCAATTTGCAACGGACAAAACCCAAAGGTAGCTGGGCAAACACGGACTTAGCCATTTCGTTAGGCACAGAAACCGTTGCCAAGCCGTACCCAAGCACTGCCAACGCGTTTGGTGAAGGAACACTCACGTTAGCAGATGTACCCACTAACAGCGATTACTTCTGCGTCAAAAACTCGCACACCTTAGCCAATAAAATTGTCCAAACCTATCCAAAAGTGGGCAATCGCATTGACTTTGGCACCTTGTGGGAAGGCGATGCCAAAGAAGATAACAAACTGGATACTAACGATGCCTCGTTTATCGCCAGCAAAGCCAAATGTTACACGGCTTGTCTGCCCACCTTGCCCGCCAGTTGCAGTGCCAAAGACTTTCAACAAGCGGACTTGAATGTGGACGGTTGCGTCAATGTGAACGATGTGAATTTGTTCAAAAGCAATTTCCAAACGCCCAACTTGAAGACATCTCAATGCAGTTTAAAAGCAACGGGCATGTATCGCAAAGGACAACGGGGAACACGCGATGGCGACCGTCAAGGAGTGAGCTTAGGAACAACCATTCCCAGTGGCTTAACAGCAGGCACATCGTTTGACTACACGGTTCGAGTGAATGCCAATGAAACTCAATCGACCAATGCAGCCGCGATTTACCTCAACTTTGACCCAGCACAACTGCGAGTCAATCGGATAACCGCGGGTGAGACTTTTGACTTCACGTTAGACAATGCGGTTGATAATACCAAAGGTGAAATCAACTTTGCCGCACTGGTATTAGAAAACCCCATGCCAACGCAATCGGTTGAATTAGCGACGATTAACCTCACACTTCTCCAAAGTGGCGGCGAACAAACCCTAGCTTTCAGCACCACCGAAGACCGTCAAACGATGATTGCCAACGGCGGTGAAGAAGTCACGGCACTCAGCGAAGATGGCAAAGTCGTGGTTGAACCAGTGACCATTACGCCTCCTCCAGTGACTACCGGCGACCGCACCGCCCACGGCACCCTCCTCGATGACCAAGGCAACCCCATTGCCGGCGTCACCATTGACATCGACGGCAAAACGACCACCACCGATGCCCTTGGAAACTGGGAAATCAATAGTCTCGTGGACGAAACCACTTACCTGGTCACGGCCCGCAAAGACGGCTACACCTTTGCCCCGACGACTGTGGATATTGGCAACGAAACCGTGATGACCGAAGTCACCCTGGCCCCCTTGACCACGCTGAAACTGACGGCCAAACCCAGCACCTGGAAAGCCATCGGCCAAGGTGAAGAACTGACTTACACCTTCACCATCACCAATGGCGGCCAACAAACCGCAACGGGACTGACTCTGACTGAACAACTGCCCGAAGGCGCCACGCTTGTCTCCCTCACCACCCCTGATGGCACTTGCGACCCCGCCACGACCAGTTGCACTCTCTCAGACCTCACCCCAGGCGCAACGGCCACCGTGACCCTGACCCTCAAGGCCATTGAAGGAGGCACCTTGAAAAACGTCGCCAGCTTGACCTCCACCGAATATCCCGTGGATGTCCAAACCAGTTGGAAAGTCGTCAAACCGTACCTCGCCGTCACGGTCACCGACACCCCCGACCCGGTCGTCATGCTAGGCACCTTGCATTACACCGCCCAAGTGGAATTGAGTGCTAACGCACCCCAACCCACCGCCACCGGTGTGACTTTGACGATGCAACTGCCACAAGGCGTGAAATTAGACGCGGTGACGACGGCCCAAGGAACTTGTGATAGCACGCAATTACCGCTAATCACTTGCCAACTGGCCGACCTCAGCATCGCCCCCCTCCCCCTCCTTGATAAGGAGGGGCTAGGGGTGGTCAGCCTTGATAAGGAGGGGCTAGGGGTGGTCAGTGTGGCAACGGTCAACCTCGACGTGACATTGGCAGACGCGGGCTTATTGGTACTCACTCAAGACGCCAAAGTCACGGCTAAGGAATACCCGGCCCACACGGTGAAAACGCGCACCAATATCTTCGTCCCGAAAGACCTGAAAGTAGATGCCGTTCTCGTTCTGGACACGACCCACAGTATGCAGGGCGAACTCAATGGCGTGGTAGCTGGGCTGAAGAAGTTTATTGACGAAAATATCGACTCCAGCCTCTCACCCACCATCGCCTTGATAGGCTTTAAGGACGACGTGAAAGTGCTGGCCTTCACCAAAGACCTACCACTCCTCCAAAAAGTGATAGCCGGACTGAAAGCCGAAGGTGGTGGCCTCTGCCCCGAAGCGAGTGTGGAAGCCCTGAATGTCGCGCTGGACCATGTGAAGGACAATGGTGTGGTCTTCTTTAGCACCGATGCTTCACCGTATGACGATGCCGATATGGACGCGCTGGCAGCCCGACTGAAGACGCAGCAGGTGACGTTTAATGCGGTCGTTAGTGGGGATTGTGGGGAGAAGGAAAGTTGGAATGAAGTGAAGTAATTTTGACCAGATTTGACAACTTTTCGAAAGTTGTCAAATCTTCAGACCTCGTAGGTTTCCAAAAGCTACGAGGTCTTTGTCATTCAGACGGAATCCGTTCCGTATCCACTGGATTTTTTATACTTGACAACCACCAAAGCCCATGAGAAAATTAAAACTGTATCTGGAAACCTCGGTGTGGAATTTTGGTTTCGCCGCAGAGACGCCATTGCCTACTCCACTTGACCCACTCCACTTATGAAAGAGGTTATTTTTGTAGGCAACTCACGCGCCGAAGTGGCCGAATTTCCAAAAGCGGCACGACAAGAAGCAGGTCGTCAACTCTTTTTGGTTCAATTGGGTGCGGACCCTCATGACTGGAAACCGATGCCTATTATCGGAACAGGCGTCAAAGAAATACGTGTGCATCTAGGTGGTGAATTTAGAGTGATTTATGTGGCTAAACTGAAAACCGCTATTTACGTGCTTCATGCCTTTCAGAAAAAACACCAAAAGACTTCTCAGGGCGCTATTGAACTAGCGCGACAACGATTTAAACAAATTGAACAGGAGTAATAAGTTTTATGAATCAGGAACAGGTCCAATTGACCAAATCTTCGGGAAACATTTTTCAAGATTTGGGTTTCAGTTATGAAGAAGCCGAAAGTTTACGTCTTCGTACCTTATTGCTGTTGGAAATCGAACGTTCTCTAAAACGACAACCGTTCTCAGTCCCCGAGTTAGCCAACCAACTCGGAATGACCGCCTCTCAGGTCAATGAGTTACTGACAGGCACCTTAGACCAGTTCACGATTGAAACACTGCTTGGCGTTTTATGGCGAATCGGGAGTCAGGTAGAAATTATCGTGCGACCAAGACCGGTGACCGTGTCAGGTACGGAATCAATCATCAAGAACCATACTAGGAAAACCAATACTTCTGAATTACCCGTCTCGAATGACGGCGGACTTCAACATTATGCTGGGCAAACCCGTCATCGTTGACCACCCTAAAACTGACGGCCAAACCCAACAGGAGAATTTTCTATGAACCATCCAAATACGCAGGTTGAGACCGACCTCCAACTCGCGGGCATTGAAGCACTTAATCAGGCGTTAGGCATTGCCGGTGCTTTGAAATTTCTGAGACTGTTCAATCGAGAACCCACGGACTATGTTGAAATTTCCCGTCGCCTTTATCAACACCAACGTCTTGACGACATCTTTGCCCGGGCCAAATCACGAGAGGTATTGCCAATCAAGTAGCGGTAGGAGTCTGAACTAAAGCCCGTGTAGGGTGGGCAAGTGTTGATTTGCCCACCAATTTACTCTCCAATGGTGGGCAACGATAAAGCTGTTGCCCACCCTACCTGGCTACCTGGCTACCTGGCTAGATTTGACAACTTTTAAAAAGTTGTCAAATCTACCGCACCCCAAAATTGACAAAGCTCCGCTTTGTACTCCTGGTCCTTTGATGGTTGGACCAGGAGTACAAAGCGGAGCTTTGTAGCATTAAACAGAATTTTAGAATTTTCAGAATGGGTTGGGGGTTCATTCTGCAAATTCTTTAATTCTGTAAATTCTGATTCTGACCATTTACCTAACCCACTGATTACCTGTTTAATTCTGATAACTGATTGATAAACGGTGACAAATTATGCCAATGGTTTTAGAAGCAACTTACCATCAAGGGCAACTTATTCTCAACCGCCCCTTGGGCACTGAACAAGAAGGTAAAAAATTCAAGGTCATTCTACACGAAGCCGACCTTGAAGTCTCACCCGCGCAATTTTTCCAGTGGGTCGACACACACTCATTTAGTTTACCCGACGACTATCGCTTTCAACGAGATGAACTCTATGAACGATATAGTAAAATTCATATAAAGTTATACCTAGCATCTGGAGCGCAATAAGGATTATTGCGCATATTTGCACGTAGCGGCGCAATAATTCTTATTGCGCTCCAGATGAAATAGTACAGGTTTAGATGAATTTCACCATAACAAGATTTTCCTAGCCCGTGTAGGGTGGGCAAGTGTTGATTTGCCCACCAATTTACTCTCCAATGGTGGGCAACGATAAAGCTGTTGCCCACCCTACCTGGCTACCTGGCTACCTGGCTAGATTTGACAACTTTTAAAAAGTTGTCAAATCTACCGCACCCCAAAATTGACAAAGCTCCGCTTTGTACTTCTGGTCCTTTGATGGTTGGACCAGGAGTACAAAGCGGAGCTTTGTAGCCCGTGTAGGGTGGGCAAGTGTTGATTTGCCCACCAATTTACTCTCCAATGGTGGGCAACGATAAAGCTGTTGCCCACCCTACCTGGCCAGTCTTTAACCGACCGCAAAGCCCGTATAGGGACGACGTGAAAGGGCATGAAAAGCTAACACAATATCTTCTTTGGGGACCCCTAATGAGACTAACTCATCGGCTATCCCAACTTCGGTACCATCGTGTTGAATCCAAATTTTCTCTCCTTTGAGGTCAATATGTAACACACAACCACGAATCCGTTTAGGACCATGCCATCCTAAATTGACCAATTGATAGTGATCATGTTCCCTATCAAAAATCAACTGTACCTCCACTTCCCCGAAAGAGGGTTGATAATGACTATGTGCTTTGATTAACTGTTCAATGTAAGAACGGTATTGTTCTAATTTAGCCATTTGACGATAACTACCTATACAAGTATTTATCGATATTCTCCGACCAATCGGGTGGCCCAGATAAATTCAGGTGACGTGCGACTTCTAAAGCCGAATAGGGTGCCGCGTCAGAACAAGGTGCTACTCTCGCCCGCCAAGCCGATACGGTTTCGGTGAGGGTCGACAACACAAATTGTTCTATCGACATCCCTTGTTGTGTACTGACTTCACGCACGGCCGTCAATAACGATTCGGGCAGTGGTAACAAATATTCACTCATAAATCACTCCTGTCGAGTCAAATTGATGATAACTACTTAACTTAAAGGATAACACTCTTAGGAAACTGTTGCAATCACTTTTTTAGCCGCCAGTGTCGCTGACGATACTTTGCTTACTGACCATAAGCCCGCCCGTGTTGGCGGACTTACAAACGAGTGACAATGACGTTCTCTCGGCAACGGTTCTTAGTAATGGTAGCGGTGAAGCTAATTCTAGTGAATATAGCTTGACTGCCACGGTAGGTACACCCTTTGCCGAAACAGCCGCGGAGAGTCAACCCCTCCTTTCTTCACTACTCCAACTGCAAACTACTGCTGCAGTTAAAGAAGTCGGGCAGGGTCAACAACATATCACTTATACGGTGACCATCACCAATCTGGGCACTGAAGTGCAATAATTCTTATTGCACTCCAGTGAAAGTGGAGTGCAAAATGAAATTTTGCACCGTCGGTCAGGTTTAAACTATCCAGACCTCGTAGGTTTCCAACACCTACGGGGTCTTTAGTGTTTATGTCTGAATCAGAATTTGCAGAATTTTAGAATTTTCAGAATAGGTTGGGGTTTAATTCTGTAAATTCTAAAATTCTGTAAATTCTGATTCTGACTGTTAATGGAATGGGGCGTGGGACGCACCCTACTTATGTCACCTCGACCCAATTTTCCAAGGTTAATCCAGACACTCTGGAAAAGTGACGTTGATTATTACTCACCAAAATGGCATCCAAACTCAAAGCCTGGGCGGCAATCAACAGGTCCATATTGCCAATCGGAGTCCCTTGACGTTCTAACTCGGTACGTAAGGTGGCATAATGTTGAGTCGCCCGTGCTTCCCACGGATGCACAGTCAAGTGGCTAATAAAAGAATCAATGTCAGATTGGGTAAAACGACTGGAATTTAAACGTTCCACACCGTAACGCAACTCTGCCAAGGTGATAACCGAAATCCCCAAACGTGATGCCTCTATCGTTTGCAACCGTGTCAAGACCGATAAAGGATGACGTTTCATCACGTAACTACAAGTATCTGTATCCAGCAAATAACGACGGTGCATGACTAAAAACTCCTCTCTTGAGGAGGTTCATCAGTCACCTCCATCATAAATTCGGCCGGTGCTGGGCGGGCGGTTGCGAAATAATGTTCCCAAGCAGGTAATTTGGGAGATAGAATAATCTCCTCCCCCTGTTGACGAATAACCACTTCAGTTACCGACAACTGAATCTCTTTGGGTAAAACGATGGATTGTCGGCCCTGCGAGTGATTGACTTGGGCTGTGAAAGATAGCATGGTGATTCTCCTAACCAATTAAAAATGAAACAACTCCGGTAGTTGTCAAATGGATAACTACTTAACTTAGGGGCCACCAAAAAATAGACTGTCCATTTTGGTAGGGGAAATCCCTGGTGGTGGCCCTGATGTGAGGATTTAAATGGACCATCTATTTATTGGTGGTTCCTTAGCTTGGGTGTTGAACTTTTTCTTATGATAGAGACGATGATAAATAAAGTCAAGGGGTGGCCCGAAGAATTTTTTTCGGAGATACGGACAAGGTGTTTTGTAGTAATTATTTGGGCCAGAATATTTGGGCCAGAAGGATTCCAATCATCAGTTTAGTCCGCGGCGTTGGGCGCAATAATTCTTATTGCGCTCCAGATAGGGGACATAACCTTTGGAATGCAATAATAATTATTTAATCTCGCCGCTCCGCTTGAACGCCATGTTAGTCTTGGCTATCCCCAATATTAAAGATAATTAGATTTTATAAATCAAAAATTTAATAGTAGTAGATAGTTCAACACCGCTATTTCGATAATTAAATCGCATCAGAATTCGTAATTACTGAACTGGTTGATAGTTTAGCAATCTTAATTAAATACCTTAAAGCCTCGTTGACTGCCTCTTCGGTAGAAAAAACCGCCGCCACCTCTGGACTCAATAAGACTAATTTATTACTTTCTTGGTAGCTTTGGTAATATTTGCCACGAATTCCTTGACCTAAATCTTCACGGTTATATTCGGGGCGCAAACAGTCTGCGTCGGTCTTAGCCATTGTCATAAATTCTCCGTTCTGATTTGGTAATTTCGCGTGCGCTGATGATTCTCACCACATTATTTCTTTCCGTAAAAGAAACCGTCAATAATCGGTTCAGTTTGGATAAGCCAAACATCAGAAAACGAGATTCATTTAACGAATGGTCTGGGTCATTAAAAGAAATTGCTAACGAATCACCAAACACAGTAATAGCTTCTTGAAAGGAAACACCATGTTTCTGGTCGTTACTTATAGATTTCTGGTTATCCCATTCAAATTTCATATTTCAAATCGGTCTAGCTTAGTTTTAAAAGCCCAACGCAAAAAGGTTTGGAATGGGACGGTGGCCAATGAGTGAAGAAGACGGCCAACCGCAAAAGGTTGTCTAAAACTGGGAGCAGTTTTAAGACAATAAACAGCAGTCATAATGTCTGCGCAATAAATCTGCCAACACTACTTCGGTTGGTAGAATTGCGGAGGGCGTATTCATAATTCATAGGATTGCTTATGGTCTTAGCTTGGGTGTTGAACTTTTTCTTATGATAGAGACGATGATAAATAAAGTCAAGGGGTGGCCCGAAGAATTTTTTTCGGAGATACGGACAAGGTGTTTTGTAGTAATTATTTGGGCCAGAATATTTGGGCCAGAAGGATTCCAATCATCAGTTTAGTCCGCGGCGTTGGGCGCAATAATTCTTATTGCGCTCCAGAGTGATATGTCGATGTGGACCGTCAAATAGGGTAGGCAAAAAACCTACTGTCATTTATGTTTCATCGGTGGTTTTCCAATTCCAGATGACGATTCCAAATTTCCTTCTGAAAAGACGCTGGCAACCTTGCCCAATCACGGGTAGTCCCTCCAAACCAATGGAGGTGTTAACCTTCAAGGAGTTATCAAAGCTCAAAGTTTCCTAAACCTTTGAGGTTTAGGAAACTTAGAATCGCCGAGGTTTCCTAAACCTTTGAGGTTTAAGAAACCTAAAACTGGTAAAGTTTAGGAAAGTTAGCACCTTTCTGTTAACACCTCCATTAGTTGGTAGGGACTACCAAAACTCAGGTTTCCTAAACCTGGAAGGTTTAGGAAACCTAATACCTAAATGTCCAAAGTCTTACGATTTGGCTAGTATGGACTGACTTCTCGATTAATCATCACCCGCAGCCCCTGACTATTCGTTACCAAGGTGCCATCAGCGAGACGATACCCCCAAAATAGGTCTAATACCCCCGGCACTTTGAGGCGACCGCGATAGAGGAATAACCATTGTTCAGGGGCCAAGGTGACCCGTTGCAAAGCCATCAAGCCCGCCAGATTCCCCTGCCAAAGGGAAACCCAATAGAGGTCATGTACCATGTAGAAATACTTCTCAGTTGCCACAGCGGAGGGTTGATAAACCGCATAGACGACCATCTCGGCAGGTTGACCCACATGCTTGGGGTCAACTATAATCTTACCTACAATTTCCACGTTATCCGAGAGATTTTCTACCACTTGGGGTTGATAAGTACTGTCATTAACCGAAATGCCACCGAAAAATTCTGAAGTCGTGGTGACTGGATTACCTAGCGCATCCATCGTAGTGGGCAGGCCCAGCGCGGTTAACTGAAAAGGCTGGTCGGTGACGGTCAGTCGCAAAGTCCCAAACTGCTCGCCATAGTAATCTGTACCAGAGATGTTAATGTAATAGCGGGTGCCTGGGGTCATAGCCACAGTCAATTTGGCAGTGTTAGTCTCCCATCCCAGATCATTGTGACAAGCAATTTCTGTGAGTGGGTGTGCTTCACCCGTCCATACCGATAAGACCGTATCATAACTGGAATTTAGGGTGTCCAAAGTGATGGTTTGAGGTTGGGAAGGGGTATACTGATACCACACACTTCCCTCGGTGGAATTAGCACAACTGGCTATCACTTCCCCCTCCTCCTGACTGGCCGCTTGAGTATGTTGAAGAGTGGTATAAGGCAGTGAAGTAATGGGAATGGCTTGAGCCAAGTTATCATTCGCCGGCGATACCATCTCCTGGGCATAGAAACTTAACAGATCGCCATCCTGTTCATTCAAATTATTAGTATCCACTCTGATATAATAAGTGGTGTAAGCGGTTAGTTTCAAAGTGAGTCGAGACGAAGTTTTATCATATTCGTAATCATCATCATTACAAGTCAACTCAGTCAGGGAAGACGGTGTACCGGTCCAAATCGATAGGTTGGTATCATAATTAGAACCCAAGGTGTCAAACTCCATGAGTTGGTCGCGGTCCGGCGTGTATTGGTACCAAACACTGTGGAGGGAGGGGGGTGACCATTGGCGGCAACTGCTCTCTATTTCACCTGGCTCTATGGTGGCCCATAAAGTGTTCTGGAAATAATTATAGGGGAGCGAGGTAATGACGGTGGCATTGACCACATCATCATTGCTTGGCGACACCACTTCCTCAGCCGTTAAGGAAATCAGATTTTTTTGAGAGTTATCAGCACTGATTCTAATGTAATAAGTGGTGCCAGCCAACAGTTTCAACACTTGTGTAGCGGTGGTGGCCAGTATACTATCCTGATTCATATTGCAAGTCAATTCGGTCAATGAATCGGGCAGGCGACTCCAGACCGATAATCCAAAGTTAACACCCGCTACGGCCCGACCGTTGAATTTGACTGTTTGAGTTTGTCCTGGAGTATATTGATACCATACGCTACCATTCCCACCATAACAATTGCTAGTACCGTCTACTAATTCTTCCTGGCTATTCCCCAGCAGTGATTGAGAGGGGTTGTTAAATGGCAGTGTGGGAATTATCGTAGCGTTGGCTAAATGGTCATTCTTAGGGGGGGTAACCAGATAGGCGGATAATAAGAAGTCAAGTACCCCAGAGACACTGGTGATTTTTAGATAATAGGTGGTTCCCGCAGTCAAGGACAGCAGGAAAGGAGCATGGTCATTACCCTCAAAACGATGACAACTTAATTCAGTCAACGGATGGTTAGTACCATTCCACACGGAGACAATCATGGTTCGTTCGTCCCAATAATCGTTCACATTCTCTAAACCTTCTGAAAACCATAATAGGGTTCTTTCTAAAGCTATTATCTGGTCGCTGGTGGGCGTATATTGATACCAAACACTATTATCATGCTCCTCCCCATAATTACAACTGGCCGAGATTTCCAGCGCTTCCTGAGTGGCTAATTGCACGGCTTGTTTAGACTTGTAAGGTAACGTGGTGATAACCGTGGCATTCGCCAAATTATCATTACTAGCCCGCACGATGGGATTGACGTTTAAGGTTAGCGAGCCAGTCGCATCGGTGGTGCCGGTATAGTTGGCTATCTTAATGTAGTAGGTCGTTCCTGCGCTTACAGATAAATACAAAAAGGACAGTTGTCCATTACTGTCATCATTACAAGCCAATTCCGTGAGCGGGTGAGTGGCGCCAATCCATACCGATAAAACGGTGTCATAATTGGCACCGAAGGTATCAACCGCAATATCTTGGTCACTGGTGGGGGTATATTGATACCACACACTGTCAATCGTACTACCACCACAATTTGATACTGCTTCGTTGGCTTCCACAGTAGCCGCAGCGACACTTTGGGGAGTGGCAGCAGTATAAGGCACATTAGGAATCACCGTGGCACCACTCAAATTATCATTGAGAGGAGGCACCGCGGCAAAGGTCAATTCAGCAAATAGCAGGAACCATCCTATCCCGCCTATGCTGGTGGTACGAAATAAAGTTGATAGGGTCATAATGATTTACTCCTAAAAATTGTTTAGATAATCTACATATAAATCGAGTATTGAAGCATTCATACTTATCAATTTTGGTAGAGAATAGTCACCAAGCGTTTTCGCGTTTTTGCTCCTCAAACAGGTTATACCCTTTCAGTTAGAGTGTCAAGTAAAAGTAAACCGGTTAATAGCATATCATAATATACACCTTATTTTGGTTTGGATGCGTAAAGTGAGTAATCATTTAGGATTTTTCTCGTTTCCACGCCGAGCGGTCAGCCTTATACACAAGTCTTGCGGCACCTCGATAACCGATTGATTTATAACGAAAGACCTCAAGTGGGCACACTTATTAAAATATTTGTAAATCAAATACCTAAAAACTTGTGTATAACGCTGACCGCCGAGCGTGGGAACGAGAAGGAACCTACTGGTGTGCATAGAGTAGCCCCTGGAAGCCGGGAGTGAAGGTACAAACTGGCTACCAGCCTACTCTCCTTTCAGGATTACCCTGAATTATACCACCACGCGAAAACCTATATTGCTCCCCCGATTATTCACTCTGATCCCATGGCGAGCGGCGCACCGACAGTTTCCTGGGTTGAAAAACCAAGCCCCGCCACGAATTGAACGAATAGTCGTGTCTGGACCGGTTTCCCAGGCACGGCCATCAGTCGCTGGACCTTGATAATGGTTATGCCAAACGTCGGCGCACCATTCCCAGACATTACCGTGCAGGTCATAGAGACCAAACGCATTAGGCGGGAACAGATTGACGGCGGTGGTTTGCTCACGATTAACGCCTGTAGGGGCTTGACCGTAAGTGTAAATGCCATCATAATTCACTAAATCCGTGGTGATAGTGTCGCCAAAATAAAATGGGGTAGTGGTGCCAGCCCGACAAGCATATTCCCATTGTGCTTCGCTAGGTAAACGGTACGGGCGACCGGTGATTTGCGCTAATTTTTGGCAAAACGTGACGGCTTCCTGCCAAGTGAGATTTTCCACGGGTCGTGGTGGACCTTTGAAACCAGAAGGATTGTGCTCACCCATCACGGCTTGCCATTGGGCTTGAGTGATAGGATATTGGCTCATCCAAAACTCGGTGAGGGTGACTCGATGTAAAGGCCCTTCAGTGTTTTTCCGCTGTGCTTCAGTGTCAGGCGACCCCATTAAAAAGCTACCTCGGGGAACCAAGACGAGGTCCAAAGTGATACCGTGGTCTAAGTTTTCCACTTGAAATTGGGCTTGGTGCTTGATAGTTTCAATGCGGTTACCTTGATTATTGACGAGGACGGTCTCATAACAGATAAATTTTGGTGGTGGTGGTGCCAGTGCCAGTTGTGGAGATCGACCCAGTAACTTTATTTGGTGTAAAATCTGCGACACTTTCTCCTCAATATTCATCACCACGGGCACGATTTCGACCAATGAGTCAAGGTCGGTTGATACTTGTTCTAATTTCACTTCGAGCCAAGCAGTCCAAGTTTGAAAATCGTGATAGAATTGCGTCATTTCTTGATAGCTCAATTGCCAAGCACGCTGGGCTTGTTCCACCAGTTGTGGCACCTGAGTTAATAATTCTTGCTGTGCTTGAGCTTGTTGTTGCAATTCTGAGAGATGTTGAAGTAATGGCACGGATTGAGTGAAATCATTATTTTCTAAGGTTTGTTGCAAGAGCAATCTTTGCTGCGTTAATTGGGCGAAAATTTGCTGTTGCTGTTGTGTCAACACTGCCGTTAATTGTGCTTGTGCGGTCTTTATTTCCCGCACTTCTACCCAGAGGCCGGCACCTTGTAAAGCCATAAAGGTATCTTTAACGCGAGGGTCGATTCGCAGTTGTTCTAAAAAGAAGAATAACACTGCATTTCCTAATAAACCATGATAGGCTAACCAGGTGGCTACTTTCTCCTCTAGTGGTTGTAAGGCTTGAATTTCGTTCAATAATAATTGAGTGAGCGCAAACGAGCCTTGATAGTTGAGCACCGCGACTAAATCGTCGTCAGTTAATTCGGTTTGCGGGGCCGCAAATAGTTGCGTTTTATAAGTAATCAAGGTGTGACAGGTTTTGATAATGGCTTGGCGCAACTGTGACACTGAGGCCGGGGTCAATTCTTGTTCGGCGACGAAGGGTTGTAAATATTTCTGCTCCACTTGATCTGAAAATTCCCGTTCGAGTTTAGAATGAGCGAGTTTTTGTAAAAATTTCAGTTTTGGCGTGGGAGCCGCCAAGCCCACACTGAGTGCAGTTAACGCGAGGACATAACTGTGTTGGTAGGCTTCACTGATTTCGTAGGCCGATAAAGTGAAATGGTTTTTGACAATAGTAACGGCTTTCTCGGTGGCCCGCGCGGCTAATTCTATAATTGCGGGGCTGTCTAAACAAGCACTTAGGCCGATTTGCATGAGGTTGGAAAGAGGCATAGGGGGATTGTCCTAAAATATTTAGTAGATGAATTTATAAGAGAGTTTAACCGCAGTTTATTTCAATTTGGTAATTCACTCACGCACGATGCACGATTAACTCAACCACCCCTTGCTCCTCTTTGTTAAGGAGGGGAGTGGTTTTTGCCAACGCAGTTGACGCATACTGCTTAAACTTAAAAATAAATATGCTCCCTACTTGCTATATGAAAATGAAACGATTAATATAAAACAACTATGATAACACATTCATGGAAGGTTTGTTATGCTGAATCTGCGAATATCCACTATAGGTATCAAGTTTATTCAAAACACAAGGACAGTATGATGCACTCAAAGGAATTTCAGATTTGACAACTTTTCAAAAGTTGTCAAATCTACTTTAATTTCAACTTTGACAATTTTTGAAAAATTGTCAAATTTACTCAAATCATACCAATAAACCGTAAATACTAAAATATCTAAAAGACTATGAGTGAATCTTATTATCGTTATCATGTGTTTTTCTGTACTAATCAACGTTCTAATGGTGAACGTTGTTGCCAAAATCATAACTCTTTAGCGATGCGGGATTATTTGAAAAAGCGCACTAAGGAATTAGGTCTGGTTGGCCATGGCCAAATCCGTGCTAACACGGCTGGTTGTATGGACCGTTGCGCCAAAGGTCCCGTAATCGTCGTTTATCCAGAAGGGGTGTGGTACACTTGGCAAACCCAAGCGGATATTGACGAAATCATTAGTGAACATTTACAACAAGGACGAGTCGTTGAGCGTCTGCGGATTAAAAATTAATGAACTGTACGCCTCAAGAATATCTCATTCCAGGTCCCGCCGGCACCTTAGAAGTGTTGATGAGTTGTCCCAGACATGAAGTGCCCGGGCCGATGCCTTATGCCGTAATTTGTCATCCGCATTCTTTGTATGGCGGGACCATGTCGAATAAAGTCGTTTATATGATTGCCAGCACGTTTAACGCGCTGGGTGCGGGGGTGGTGCGTTTTAATTTTCGTGGAGTCGGTAATAGTAGCGGTACCTTTGATCATGGTCACGGTGAAACGGAAGATTTACGGGCGGTGGTCAATTGGTTAAATCAACACTATTCACCGCGTGAATTATGGTTAGCCGGTTTTTCCTTTGGCAGTTATGTCGCGTTGCGTGGACATCACGAGTTGGGGGTCAGTCGTTTATTATTAGTGGCCCCTGCGGTTGATCGTTTTGATTTTAGCGGATTGCACTTAAGTCCGATTCCCACCTTGATTATTCAAGGTGCCTTAGATGAGGTAGTTTCTCCTCAAGCGGTCTCCACCTGGGTGGCGACTCAACGTCAATCTCCTCTCCAATTCACTTGGTTGCCGCAAGCGGACCATTTTTTTCATGGGCAGTTAAATGAATTGCGAGAAATCATCATGAATACTTGGAACCCATTATTATGAAAATCGTCTATGACAAACAGGATGACATCTTATTGTTGCAAATCTATAACGGCCCCATCATAACAGAAATAATGCATAACAATGTTAATTTGCGGTTTACTTCGCAAGGTCTGGGGCAAGTTATAATTGTTCAAGCGGCGGCTTCTGGCCTGTTACCGGTTTATGTTAAGCCCAAGAAGTTATTTAAGAAGTTGAAATTGCTGACCGCAGCGGAGGTTAAGTCAGCCTCCGGTAAGCCCATGCCGATGGCAACCGATTCGTTGTTGTTACCCCCTCCTTCGCTACCGTTGAAAAAGAAGTGTTGTAAAAGTTATAAACAGGGGAAGCGGTGTAAAAATTGTCCGAAGCGGGTGAAAGAATGAACCAACATAGATTTTCTAAATCTCGCAATTTTAGAACCTCTGAGGTGGAGTGTGATGAGAAAAATTTATGGTGGTTTTAGTCTATGGTTATGGTTATCCATAGTTTCTAGCAGTCTTTATGCCGTGGATAAACATCCTACGGAGTTTGCTACGGCCATGGAAGAAGCGCGTTATCAGTTGCTTACCGAAGAGTTGCGGTGTGTCGTTTGCCAGAATCAGTCTATAGCCGATTCTAATGCGGAATTGGCTCAGGATATGCGTGATTTAATTCGCCAGATGATTGTCGAGGGCAAGACCAATAAGGACATTACGGGATTTTTAGTAGAGCGGTATGGCGATTTTGTATTATATAATCCGCCTATGAAATCAAGCACTTATTTGCTTTGGCTAGGACCTCTAGTATTGCTGTTGAGCGGCCTTGCCATGGTGATGGTTTTCGTGCGTCGTCATGCTAATGCGACTGCGGTGCCGCCAACTTTGACCGCTGAGGAGCAACAGCAGTTAGTCCAGGCGGTCACGGAGTCTAAACTTTAGATTTGGTGTTAGATTAGATTTGGTGTTAGATTTGACAACTTTTTGAAAGTTGTCAAATCTGAGTTTTCGATTTGACAACTTTTTGAAAGTTGTCAAATCTGAG
>DZAL01000143.1 GCA_022729575.1 Thiomargarita sp. | reverse complement strand
GACTTGGACGGGCGGTTAAATAACTGATAATACTGGTTTCAATATAAACTTTGGCGCGCATGGTAGTTCTCTCTGGGAATTTTTCAATATCACGGTAATTGACGTTGCCACTATTATGGCTAAAATCCGCCAAATTATGCAACGTGCTAGGAGAAAAAGGTAGGCCAACTAACTACACGACTATGCAGGCCGATCATAACCATGATATAGCTCCACAATAAACACCAGAGCAATTTTTTATATCATTGGCACGACGACAGTCTTTACCAATCTTAAATGCGCTACCGGTGTGGGTCGGGGGAGCGGGTTAAGGAGTGTGGTGGGAAGGTGAAGTGAAGACACCAGGAGTACAAAGCGGAGCTTTGTACACAGGTGATGCTCATGATTGTTTCCGATGTGTTTCGGAAAAAACCGTGCCTAACGACAGAGTTAAGGGGACGGGCATTTTTACCCGTGACCTTTAAAATGCCCTTATTTTGCCCACTCTCCCCAATAATACTTGCCATCATAAGTCAGTTGTGGGATAGGTAAGCGTAATCGGATAGTCCTGAAATATGGGTGATATGAATTGATGATGCTATTTCGGGAATAAGCGAGGCGAAATTCCCGAAATAGGCATGTTTTGACACTTTAACGTAAGGTCTAGTGTTTAAACCTTATGAATATATTGATTAGTCCGGAATTTAAGTTCTCTGCCTACGTCTTTTTTAAACTGTTCTTTAAATTTAGCTATTCTGTTGTTGTTCTTTGGAACGTTTGTCGCAACAATAAATCCCCAAATATTTCTTTTATCCACTTTCCGTTCGTTAAGAAATTCTGCTACACGACAGACTTGTTTAAAAGCAGTACTAAGTTCAGTACCTTTTAATTCCACTATATAAAACTCCCCTGTTTCGCATCTTTTGAAAGCATAGTCAGCCTTCTTAGTTGTCTCTGAAGTGATACAACAACCATCCACTTTTACCTTGCAAAAAACCTCGTTTTTAGAGCGTTCTATTGTAAACTTCTTGCCCTTTTCCTCAGCAACCGTACTAACTGAAATACACTCAGGAGGACATCCCAACTCTTTATGCAATTCCTTGCAACAATTATCCTTCTTGTTCATACTTGAGTTCCAAAAGTTGATCGTATTCAGTTGCAATCATATCTGAAACATCATCAATGGCATTGGCATCAATCGTTTGGTATTCAAGATTCATCACATCCTGGACATTTGACTCATCTAAGTAGAATACCGAGACTTCATCAAAGTTAAGCCAATTCTTCTCAGGCACGATCTTGGATACAGCGTCCTTCTGATGTGGATCGTTTTTACAAACATTTCCCGCCTGGATGAGCGTATTGAATGCAGTCAGAATATAAGGACTATGCGTCGTAATAACAACTTTATGCCCGTTACTCAAAACCTTCTCCGCTAACAGTTCAACGAGAGATTTTTGCGCGATTGGAAACAGATTTAGCTCTGGTTCTTCAAAGGTATAACTTTTCTTCCTCTCATCTTGAGCATAATGTTCAAAAATCAATATTGCAGGAATAACCGCTTGCAAACCGCTTGCAGATTCGGACAGCAAAAATCTCTTGTCATTTGACAGAATGATGTAATCCCGATCATTTTCTTGTTGGTAAGTGACATCAAATAGGCCGATATATAATTGGCGAATAATAGAGGAAACTTTATTAAAGTGAGTAATAAAATCCAATAAAGTATCAGGAATTACATTAGTCAGCTCTTTTCCATATTGTCGAGATAGAAAACTCACCACCCCTCTTTCGGCAGGAATATAAATCACTTCGTTACAGGTCCAGTTAACTAATTTAATAAGACTGCCCGTCGCATCTTCTTGTACGAGGTTGAAAGTATTTTCGTTAGAGAAATTTTTGGCGAAGTCTTTTGACGAAGTACTTTTGGCCAGGTCTCTTACTATACTCTCGGAAAATTTCCGAGTAATTTTGCCCTCGCTGTAAACAAAGACACCTACTTCAGACTGATATTCCATGGAAGTGGAACTTTCCAAAAAGTTATCTATTTGATAATAAGCTAAATTTTCGGAAAAAACGGCATTATCCATGTCACTCACCCAAAAATCTGCGCTTCTGAAAATAGATACCAATTTAGCCAGCGTACTCTTACCGGTCCCTGTTTTCCCAATGAAAATAGTTAAGTCTTTGAGGTCTATTTCTATATTTCGGATAGCACCGAAGTTTTTAACAATGAGTTTTTCCATGTTTAACCAGCCTGATAAGGTTCAAAGCGTCTGTGGTCATAATGATAAATCACCAAATCTTCATCTTCATCTAACAGACCCAAGATTAAATCCAAGGGTTCATTGAAATAAGGTGTTCCAGAGTCATTTTTGTTTTGATCCCTTAACGAGGTTTCTAAAACTTGCATGACGATAGCGGGCTCCCCAAGAGCAGGTCTAGCTCGGTTTTTCAAGCCTTTTTTCCAAATCACCAAATCTCCTGATTTGAAATCATAAACTCTGCCAAACACCTCTCTTGCCGCTTGGAGTTTGGCAATATGCGCGGGCATATTTTCAATTTTACGGTTACGGAAGCGTTCTTTGAGCAGATCCGCAATTTCAGTTTCTAGTTTTTTTGTTGCCATAAATTTCTATCCTCTACCAAAATTTTAAAATCGTTATATACAAACTCGTATCCAAGGGTAATTTATAATGGAAAAATTGTCAAGAGTAAACTTTCAACTCAGTCGATTTACTCATCTCCTCCCCAACTCTACATTTATTTGCCCAAAAAAATATTACCCGTCTCTAATGGCACATATATTTATTTATTTTTATTTATGATGTTATTTTTAGTGTATTTAAATTAAAAATATATTTTACTCCATAAATATAATTGTGTTGCATTCTCGAAACTTTGCTATAATCATTATAACGCACTGCAACATTTTGTATTGTTTTGGGGAGACTATACTCATGTTAACACCAATTGAACTTTATAAACGTGATTTACAACGTCCTGATTTTTCTATTGATACTGCACAACAAGGTGCAGTGCAACGGACCCAGTCATTATATAATGAATTATTAGAAACCATTAAAAATCATCATGGCCGTTTAACCGCACTCCGTTCCAAATTTTTGCCACGCAAAAAAGAATCCATCCGTGGATTATACTTGTGGGGAGGAGTTGGACGGGGTAAAACTTACCTCGTGGACAATTTTTATCAAAGTTTACCCTTTGAACAAAAAACCAGAGTCCACTTTCATCGCTTCATGCAGAAAATTCACAGTGAACTAAAAGTGTTGCGAAGCAAACAGAATCCATTAATTATTATTGCCGCACGGTTGGCTCAACAAGTGCGGGTAATTTGTTTGGATGAATTTTATGTTTCAGATATTACTGATGCTATGCTGTTAAGTGGTTTGTTAAAAGCCCTCTTTGAGCAACAAGTCACTTTAGTGACCACTTCTAATATTCATCCTGATAATTTATATCAAGGAGGTCTCCAACGAGAACGTTTCTTACCCGCCATTGCTTTAATCAAAAATCACATGGAAGTGGTCAATATCGATAGTGGTATTGACTATCGCCTCCGCAATTTGGAACAAGCTGAAACTTATTATTATCCCTTAACTCCAGCAACTCAACGAAAGTTAGAAGAGCAATTTACACAACTCACTACGATTTGGGAAACTGATAAGGTTTTAGAAATTAATGGCCGTCTGATTTCCACAGTACGTTGTGCCGATGGCATTGTTTGGTTCGATTTCCAAGCGCTCTGCAATATTCCCAGAGCGGTGGCTGATTATATTGAATTAGCACGATGTTACAACACCGTCTTTATTAATAACATTCCTAGCATGGGCGAAGCTAGTAATGATAATGCGTTGCGTCTGATTAATTTGGTCGACGAATTTTATGATCGCAATGTCAAATTGATTATAGCCGCTCAGGTCCCAATTGAACAACTCTATACTGGCCAACGCCAAATTTGCCAATTTCAACGTACCGCTAGCCGTTTACAAGAAATGCGTGCTTGTGCCTATTTATCGAGACCGCATTTGCCATAGATTCAGATTTGACAACTTTTCGACGAACCAGATTTGACAACTTTCGAAAAGTTGTCAAATCTAAACCGCCGGCAAAGTAAAAAAGAACGTACTGCCCTGTCCTGCTGCGCTTTCCACTCCGACCTGTCCATCTAACTTTTCCGCAATTCGTTGTACAATCGATAGTCCTAATCCATGTCCTTTACCCCGACTTTTAGTTAAACGAGTAAACGGCGTAAATAACACTGCTTGCTCTTCCTTAGTCAATCCGTTGCCATTATCGTGGATCCAAAAACGAATCTGATGGGCCATTTTCTTGGCTCCCAACTCTAAACGTGGCGGTTTTCCACCGTATTTCATCGCATTATTGAGATAGTTGGCCCAAATCTCTTCCACCCAAGCGGCATAACCGCGAGCTACGGGCCACTGGTCTGGCAGGATAATTTCGGCTTGTGTACTTTTTATCATATAAGCCAGCCGTTGTTGCACTTGCGTAACAATCTCAGTCATATTTAACGGTTGCAACTCCACTTGCTGTTTGGAAACACCGGCCAGTAGTAACAGTGATTCAATAATATCCATCATCTTACGGCTGGCGAGTTTCAGGTTATTCAAATATTCTAATGTCTCCTCATCTAATAAATCCAATTTTTCGCTGACCACTTCAGCCAATAAGTCCGCAAACCCCATCACTGAATTTAACGGGTTTTTCAAATCATGGGCGACGGTATGAGCAAACGCATCTAATTCCTGATTTTGTGCTTCTAATTCCTTTTGTAATTTGCGGATAGTCAAGTGAGTATTCACCCGCGCTAACACCTCCTCTTGTTGAATTGGTTTAGTCACATAATCCACCGCACCCAATTCAAATCCTTTCACTTTATTTTCCGTATCGGCTAACGCGGTCATAAAAATCACTGGAATATCTTGTGTTTTAGCATCATTTTTTAAACGACGACAAGTTTCAAAACCGTCAATCCCAGGCATCATGACATCTAATAAAATGAGACTTGGTATGGCATAGAAGGCTTTCTGTAACGCGCTTTCGCCATCTTGAGCCACTAATACTTTAAATCCAGAAGCCGATAAAAAATCAAATAATACGCTGACATTCGCCGGAATGTCGTCAACGATTAATAAGGTACTTTTAGAGGTAGATTTGATAGACAAGCAGATTCTCCATAATTATTGAGTGAAAAACCAGGAGTACAAAGCGAAGCTTTGTTACAAAGCTTCGCTTTGTACTCCTAGTTGTGAAGAGTGAAACAGGTTTAGATTTTAAGCTACTAATTTATCGATAAAATCGTCACGTTTTCCCCAAGGTCCAGGTATAATATTATAATTATTAAGTGCATCAATGACAGCAGGAGATATTTTTTGTTCTTGATCATTGAGAATTGCCAGCGCCGTGGTATCTATTTGGCGATTTTTTTTGGTATCCAACCACGCAAACGCAAAAGATTCAGCACTATCTCTACTGGGTTTGCTGACGGCTCGCAAAAGACGTTCTGGAGCTGTTTTTGATTTTGGAATAAGAAAATGAAATACATGGTCATAGTGACTTTCTCCCGTAAGTTTTATGTCAGGGGAATAACGTATGTCATTCAAATCTAACCAAGCGGTTACATCTTCTAAAAATAAATTCGCCACCGTTGAAGACGCTAAATAGAATAAATCATTAACCGCTAATATGGCTTGAATCAGATTGTGTTTTTTTAAGCTAAAATTCTCTGGAGTGGCATAAACTATTAACTCACTTTCTTTTTGCAACACACCGAAACCATTCAGCGTTATTTGCAATATTCGCTTACGTTTTTCACTCTCCAAAAAACAACCGGATTGTTTTAAATCAGCAATGGTATAACCATCGTCGGTTAAAACAAATTGATTTTGTTCTTTTTTTATGTAAATTTGAATGTAATCATTATGTCGGTCAAGAAAAGGTGTCGTTATTTCAACCCAATTATCGTGAAGTTGCTTTAACACGGTTTTATCTTTCAACCAGGTAAAGTAATTTTCGGTGAGTCGTTCAATTTCATGCCACATTTAAAATAATCCTCGATCTATGATACTCGACTATCAAGTTTTTAGTAACTCATTGAAATATAATATATTATTTTATATAGTAAGATTCCTCCAAACCTGTACGATTTCCTCTGGAGTGCCATAAGAATTATGGCCTCCTGCGTTGCGTAGCAACGGCGCAATAAGAATTCTGGCGCCGCCGCTACGCGGGCGCAACGGCGCAATAATTCTTATTGCGCTCCAGAGGAAATCGTATAGTCCTAACAGGAATTTTACGATAACAAAGAGACGGGAGAAATTTTATTTATCTCTTTGAAATTACTATATTTTTAAAATATTCAACATCTTTTCTATTACGAATTGGGGAGAAAAACTTGATAGTCGAGTGATAGGTATTTTTTGTATATTGCCAAAATTCATAAAATCATGGAGTGTTTGCCATGAATCGCCTAAATCTGGAAACTTTTCCAAATCTACAGGGTATGCCCATTTATAGTAACTCACCTTACGCACGGTTAACTCAACCATCCCCAACCCCTCCTGGTTACTGGTTAAGGGAATATCCCTGGCGACTCAGGTGGTATCTATTCCCCGCCTTAACAAGGAGGGGCTAGGGGTGCAATGCCATTAAGTTAAGCCGCGTTGGAGTCCAAACCTTCAGATTTGGACGAGATTGGCTAAGGTCAGACGGCGTTGCCAAAGCTGAAACTTTGGACTCCAACGCCGTAACCTTAGCTTAACTTAATGGCATTGGGGCTAGGGGTGGTGGTGCGTAAGGTGAGATAGTAATATCCTTATCTAGTTGTCCCATAATAAGTTTGGCCAACCAGCAGGGATAACACCCCTTCGAGGGGTGTTATCCCTCAGATTTAACTACCACAGTGACACTGCCAACCAGGAGCCAACCAGGAGTACAAAGCGCAGTTTTGTTACAAAGCTGCGCTTTGTACTCCTGGTTGTAACAAAGCACACGGTGCCTCACTGCTATCTAACCCCTACTCCACTTTCACTTGTTGAGTCTTTTTCGACACAGTTTCGGTATACTCGGAATTAAACTGCACCACTTGGTAATTAATCGTGTTTCCCTTGATAAAAAACTCAGCGCTGATTTCTTCGCGATTATCCTGACGAGCAATCACTATATTTTTACGCTGACCCGCTAAATCCACCGCATACAAATCCCCCCCCACGCTAACCGTACCAGCCGCATGACCTTCGACAAAGTAAATTAGATTTTTGCTCGGATGCCAGTGAAAAGACTTAACGGCTCTTTGCGTACCACTGTCATTTTGAACCAAACACTTATTTTTAAGGGAGGCCACTTCGATAACACATAAACTGGTTGGATTCTCCCACTCGGTATCATCCAAGTAGCCAATATATTTGCCGTCCACAGACCAAGCAGGTGCCGAATTCAACACGCCTGCTTTGACCAAAATTTGAGTAGTCGCGGTCTCCACCTCCACTTTTATCAACTGGTGGTCATAATAAAACACCACCTCCTTTCCATTCGGTGACACTTTGGCCTGAGTATGTGCCAACAACTCCAAACTATTTAATCCCCCAAACGGGTAAAGTTCCTTATTCTGGCTCGCTGAATACCACCAAATACCACTCGGAGTGGTAATCACGTCAAACTTATTCTGGTAATTATACACTAACAGCGGCAGTTTATCCGCAAAAGAATCTATACCCACGTTCATTTTTAATTCTTTGCCAGCGTTTTGCGCGAGTTCTTTACTGGCAAAATGCCCTACTCTTACTCGCAACCACTCTTTGCCGTCCACTTCAGCAGTATAATAGTAAGCTAAATAACCATTTTTCTTCATGGATTCATAAACTTCTAGCCCTGTTTTCTGCTCCGCCAACGGTACCGCCTTGACTTGGAGACTATAGTAACTGGATTCCTCTTTTGCGTGAACTAATGGAAATAACCAGGGTAATAAACATACACTTGCTATGGTAAGTATGAGTTTCTTCATAAATTTAATTTTCCTATGGGCTTGGGATAATCGCTTAATATAAGGCGTGAAATAGTATAAGTCAAGCCATTTAAATCAAAAATTTGAATTTCTACTGTAGGAAAAATTATGCTATAATGGGCTTGAACTTAGATTTGACAACTTTTTGAAAGTTGTCAAATCCAAATCGATTCCAAATCGATTCCAATCGGTTTTTTCATCCATAAAATTGAAAAGAGGCTACTATGGAACTCAAACAAAAAGGTCATACCGCGGTACTTGACCAATTCAAACAAATTACCGTATCCATGAAATGGACGACCGCGGCTGATTTTGATTTGGCAGTCGCTTATGAAACCAAAGCCGGCAAACCAGGGATTGTCTATTTTGGTGATTTAGGTGATTTAACCCAGTTTCCCTACATCAACCTCAATAAAGACGAAGGGGTAGGCGATAAAGCGGGTAATAACGAAGAAATCGTAAAGATCAGTCGCTTAGATGAAATGAAAGCAGTCTGGATTCTATGTTGGGACTACAACATGGTACAACAAGGCAAAACCGCCCGTTTTAAAGACAGCGATGTGCGACTAACCTTGACTAATGAAGCGAATCAAAGCATCACGGTGAACATCGACACCGGCGATTTGGGCAATGTATGTTGTCTCGCCACCATTGACAATAGCACTACGGCTGGTCCCAAACTGATTAATGCCAGCAAAGCGGGCACTTTAAAGGGATTAAAAACCCTAGATGAACTTCTCGCTATTGCTAAATCCGCTAGTGGTGTCAAAGAATTTCTCATCACTTAAGAGATTTGACAACGGTTTGAAAGTGGTCAACTCTTTCCTCAATTCCTAATTCACCTTTCATCAACATAGAGGTATCTATGAAATTTGTCTATCCTGGTCTTGCGACCTCACAAGTAGAGGAATCTCGCGCTCGTTATGGCAGTAATGAGATTACTACTATGGAACGAGAGACCTTTTGGGATAAACTGTTGGATAACTTCAAAGATCCACTGATTATCATTTTAGTCATCGCGTTAGTAATTACCATTATCTTAGCCATTTTAGGCTACGCTCACTGGTATGAAGGCGTTGGCATTGCGCTGGCTGTCGTCATTGCCACTCTAGTAGCTACCTGGTCCGAGCATAGCAATGAAAGTGCGTTTCAACGCTTGTTAGAAGAAGCCTCGATTATTCAAGTAAAAGTGTTTCGCGACAGCAAATTAGTCGAACTCAGTATTAATGAACTGGTAGTACGCGATTATATTCTCCTGCAACCTGGCGACACCATCCCTGCGGACGGCCTCCTCATTAGCGGGCACTTAGAAGTCAATGAAGCCTCCCTCACCGGTGAATCCGAAGCGGTTCAGAAAAAATCGTTACCAGAAGAGGCTAAAGATGACACGGCCACGGAAAAAAATCAACTATTTCGCGGCGCATTAATTGAAGACGGCGAAGGTGTGATGCGTATCACCGCGGTCGGTGATAAAACTCGCTATGGCGAAACCATGAAAGAAATTTTATCCGCGGAAGACCGGCTCTCGCCCTTGCAAGAAAAATTAGTCGTGTTAGGCAAGCATATTTCGACCTTTGGCTACGTGGGTGCTATCGTTATTTTCCTCGCCTTTGTGCTCAACGTGATGTGGTTCCAACCCGAAGGTGGTCTGACCGGCTATTTAGCCACCCACAGCACCGGGGAAATGGTTCAACATATTCTCACGGCCATGATTTTATCCATCATCGTAATCGTGGTAGCGGTACCTGAAGGCTTACCCATGGTCATTGCCATGGTCTTAGCCATGAACATGAAAAAATTGCTCAGTGTCAAAGTGCTGGTACGTAAATTATTAGGGATTGAAACCGCCGGCAGTTTAACCATCTTGTTCAGTGATAAAACCGGCACCCTCACCCAAGGTCAATTGATGATTGAAGAAGTGGTCCTGGGCAACAGTCAGCATTATCAAAAATTGCCAGACCTACCAGAGCCATTACGCCAGATGATTGCTTTTGCCTTACGTAACAATACCAGTGCCGTCATTGACCTCAGTGACCCACAACAGCCAAAACTAGTCGGCGCCGACCGCACCGACCAAGCCATGTTACGCTTTGTCACGCCATTGTTGAAACAGGAAAAAGAGATTGACATCGTTGAAGTGATACCGTTTAACAGTAGCCGTAAATTCTCAGCGACCCAAGTGACCGGGGAACAGGATTTAACTCTGGTTAAAGGAGCAGCCGAAGTCGTGTTAAACAATTGTACCCATTATCTGGACGCGACTGGAAAAGCGGTGCCGCTGACTGATAAGGACCGCTTAGAGCAAACCATGACCGGCTTATCTAAACGGGCGATGCGATTGTTAGCCGTAGCCATTTCCCAAACTCCAATCAGTGACTCCAAAGAATTACCGCAGCCATTGACTTTACTTGGCGTTTTTGGCATCCGTGACGCACTCCGCACCACCTCTTATGAGTCAGTGAAATTGGCGAAAAATGCGGGCATTCATGTCGTGATGATTACCGGCGATGCCAAAGAAACGGCGGAAGCCATTGGTCGTGATGTTGGTTTATTAGAAGGGGATCCGGACGCTAAAATGCTGACTTCAGCGGAATTAGCGAAGTTATCGGATGACCAAGTAAAAGCGATTTTACCTCATCTCTATGTGGTAGCCAGAGCCTTTCCCACCGATAAAAGTCGCTTAGTTAAACTAGCCAAAGACATGAACTGGGTGGTGGGCATGACCGGCGATGGTGTGAACGATGCACCCGCGGTGAAAAATGCGGATGTGGGTTTTGCAATGGGCAGTGGTACTGAAATGACCAAGGAATCCAGCGATATTGTGATTTTAGACGATAACTTCTCCTCCATTACCAAAGCCGTGTTATACGGACGTACTTTATTTAAATCCATCCGGAAATTTATCGTCTTCCAACTCACGGTCAGTTTATCCGCCGTTTTGGTCTCCTTTTTGGGTCAATTTTTTGGCTTTCAACTCCCGTTAACCATGACTCAATTGCTGTGGATTAATATTATCATGGACACTTTAGCGGGACTAGCGTTTGCCGGCGAGCCAGCATTACAACGTTATATGTCAGAACCACCCATTCCCAAAGATGAAAAACTTATCAACAACGACATGTGGTCATCGATTTTAATCAATGGTAGCATTGCCGCTTTGATGAGTGTGATATTCTTAACTGCTGATTTTACCAAAGAAATTTTCACCGGAGAACATCTGGCCGGCTCCCCAGAAGCCACCGCCGATTTTCTCACCGCATTTTTTGCATTCTTTGTGTTTATGCACATCTTCAACACTTTCAATGCCCGTACCCAAAGTTTCAATCTATTTGAAAACTTCTTTGGGAATAAACTTTTTCCAGCGGTCATTGCTGGCATCATCATCACTCAAATTTTGCTCGTCATGTTTGGCGGTGACATCATGCGAACGGTTGGTTTAACCATGACCGAATGGGCTTATGTCCTATCATTTGCGGCCATCTTAATCCCGGTGGACTTGCTACGAAAACTGATTCGTAACCACTGGTTTGGGAATCCGGTGTTGAAATAATATTGAACTGACACCAACGTAAGGTTTGCCGGTAGTGAGGAAATTTGGGTGAGAATCTAGGACTGGCAGTCCTTTGAGGACTGCCAGTCCTGACCGCATCATCACCCAGATTTCATCATCACCGGTTTGCCTTCATCTTTGAGGTTTAGGTACCGGCCGTGATTTTATTTCGCAAAGATTTTCTCAGAGTGCATTGCAATTTGCAAAAAAATTACACTTTAAAATTTATTTTATAATAAATTATTTTAAAAACATATAGTTAAAAAACATGAACAGTGAGCAAAAAGTTGGCAAAGAATTTGCAAATAAGACTTTAACAAAACATTACCAAGTTAATAAAAAAATTAATCATAGGGGAAAAGACCATGAGCATAAAAAAGAGTATCGCTAGAAAATGGAAGCCTGTTGAGACGAAGCGAATTTTCGACGTGACTGTGGTTTTAATGGCTCTCCTGTTGGTAAGCCCGATTTTAATGGTGGTGGCCTTATTGATTCGCTTAGATTCTAAAGGTCCCATATTTTTCAGCCAAGTGCGTGTGGGTAAAAACGGCCAGCGGTTTAAAATGTATAAATTCCGCTCCATGTATATAAATGCCGACCAACGGAAATTCGAGTTGATGGCTCACAATGAAATGCAAGGTGGCGTGTTATTTAAAATGAAAGGTGATCCACGAGTCACCAGAGTGGGACGGTTTATTCGCAAATACTCTATAGATGAACTGCCACAATTATGGAATGTGGTCATCGGTGATATGTCATTAGTGGGTCCTCGTCCTCCTTTATTGATAGAAGTTGAGCAATATACTCCTTATCAACAGCGGCGGTTAAGCGTGACTCCAGGACTCACCTGTATTTGGCAAGTTTCTGGACGGTCTGAGATACCTTTTGTGAAACAAGTTGAATTAGATTTAGAATATATTGCTACCCAATCCTTTTGGAACGATATGAGATTATTGTTGAAAACGGTGCCGGCAGTGTTGAAAGCTCGCGGTGCCTATTAGTTTAATGAGAACAGATTTGACAACTTTCCAAAAGTGGTCAAATCTTTAAGGTAAGTGGTAAGTCAAGTAAGTGACGGTTAGGGCGAGAGAGGGAGATGTCAAACCCTGCGATGATTCCTTCTCAAACCTCGTTTAGCGTTTGTTGTTAGGAGTGTGAATGTGGTTCACACTCCTTTTATTTTTTGGGTGTCCGTGAGTGCAAATTCATACCCTCATCAAAAGAGATGATTAAACATGCTTCGTATTCTTCACTTGGGCAAATTTTTTCCACCCTTCGCTGGTGGCATTGAAAATTTTCTAGCAGATTTAATGATAGCGCAAGAACAACAAGGTTATCAAGTCGCCGCGTTAGTACATGACCATCAGCCACAGTGGTCGAGATTTTTGGCACCAATACAATCAGAAAAATCAGACTTGACCATGAATTTATTCACCTCTAGTTTACTTTACCGTGTCCCTTGTTATGGTCGTTTGTTGTATGCCCCCATCAGTCCGCAATTCCCATTTTGGTTAGCTAAAGTATTAAGCCAATTTAAACCTCATTTACTACATCTTCATCTCCCCAATACGTCAGCATTTTGGGTCCGCTGGTTGCCCGCGGCCCGCAAAATTCCTTGGGTCATTCACTGGCACGCCGATGTCATCACACCGTTTAATAAAAAATTAGCCCTGGCCTATGTTACTGCGTATCGTCCATTGGAACAACGCTTATTGTCGCAAGCACAAGCGATTATTGCTACCTCGACTCCTTATTTAACTTCTAGTTTACCTTTGCAACCATGGTTAAGTAAAACTCAGGTAGTCCCTTTAGGTATTGCGTTAACTCGTTTGCCGGTACCGGCACCTCATTCTGAAGCTATTCGTTGGGCCGAATCTCAATGGCAACCAGGCGTTAGCCGAATTTTATGTGTGGGTCGCTTAACTTATTACAAAGGTCATGAAATATTATTGCAGGCCATGACTCAGTTGACAGGAGGACAATTGATATTGATTGGCACGGGAGAATTACGACCACGTTTGGAGCAAGTTATTAAAGACTTAAATTTGAGCCAACGAGTTAATTTATTAGGACCTGGTAGCAATGAACAATTAATTGCATTATTAAACACTTGCGATATGTTTTGCTTACCATCGTTGGAACGGACCGAGGCGTTTGGGGTAGTGTTATTGGAAGCTATGCGTTACGCTAAACCTATTGTTGCCAGTGCCATTCCAGGTTCAGGAATTGGATGGGTAGTGACAGACCAACAGACTGGTTTATTAGTTCCGCCGCAAGATTCGGCGGCCTTGGCCAAACAATTACAATTATTGATTAATACACCATCATTACGTTATCAGCTAGGGCAAAATGGCCAGCGGAAATTTATGCAACAGTTTCATATTCAGCCAGTCGCCAGAAAAATTACCGAAGTCTATCAACAAGCTCTCTTAAGTAATTTGAAAAGTTTGAAACGGCAGATTTGACAACTTTTTGAAAGTTGTCAAATCTAAGATGGTGCAGGGAGATTTGACAACTTTCAAAAAGTTGTCAAATCTAAGATGGTGCAGGGAGATTTGACAACTTGTTGAAAGTTGTCAAATCTAAGATGGTGCAGGAAGATTTGACAACTTTCAAAAAGTTGTCAAATCTAAGATGGTGCAGGGAGATTTGACAACTTGTTGAAAGTTGTCAAATCTAAGATGGTGCAGGGAGATTTGACAACTTGTTGAAAGTTGTCAAATCTAAGATGGTGCAGGGAGATTTGACAACTTGTTGAAAGTTGTCAAATCTAAGATGGTGCAGGAAGATTTGACAACTTTCAAAAAGTTGTCAAATCTAAGATGGTGCAGGGAGATTTGACAACTTGTTGAAAGTTGTCAAATCTAAGACTACCGTTGTTTCAATTTAGCGGCAATTCTCAGTCGTAACGCATTCAGTTTAATAAAACCTTCAGCATCACGTTGATCATAAGCTCCCTGGTCATCTTCAAAGGTGGCGATGCTGGTATCGAAGAGACTATCGGTTTTCGATTGTCGTCCCGTGATTATCACATTACCTTTATATAATTTGACCCGGACTTTACCGTTAACGTTGACTTGAGAAGTGTCAATCAGTTGTTGTAACAGTTGTCGCTCTGGACTCCACCAATAACCGTTGTAAATCAAACTGGCATAACGCGGCATTAATTCATCTTTTAAATGTGCCACTTCGCGGTCTAAAGTGAGAGATTCCATGGCCCGGTGAGCTTTGAGTATCACGGTGCCGCCAGGGGTTTCGTAACAACCGCGTGATTTCATTCCCACATAGCGATTTTCTACCAAGTCCACTCGCCCAATACCATGCGCTCCCGCAATTTTATTTAACTGAGTGAGTACCTGGGCGGGAGTTAAGGTTTGACCGTCAATGGCTACAATATCGCCTTTCACGAAGGTTAATTCTAAAGTAGTTGGCTGATTGGGGGCGACTTCTGGTGACACGGTCCAACGCCACATATCCTCCTCCGGGGCCGCCCACGGATCTTCCAAAATTCGGCCCTCATAAGAGATATGCAATAAATTGGCATCCATGGAATAGGGTGAGGATGGTTGCCCTGGTTTTTGTTCTATAGGAATATTATGTTGTTGCGCATACGCTAATAATTTTTCCCGCGAAGTCAATTGCCATTCCCGCCACGGTGCAATAATTTTAATGTCTGGTTTTAAGGCATACGCACCTAATTCAAATCGTACTTGGTCATTCCCTTTCCCCGTCGCCCCGTGAGCAACCGCGTCGGCACCGCAACGGTTGGCAATGACGACTAAATATTTAGCAATCAAGGGCCGAGCGATAGAGGTGCCCAATAAATACTCGCCTTCATAGAGCGCATTGGCGCGAAACATGGGAAACACAAATTCGCGGACAAATTGTTCACGGAGGTCTTCAATATAAATCTCTTTTACGCCCAACGCTTGCGCTTTGAGACGAGCTGGTTCCAGTTCATCTCCTTGACCGAGATCCGCAGTGAAGGTCACCACTTCACAATGGTACTCATCTTGTAACCATTTGAGAATAACTGAGGTATCTAAACCGCCAGAGTAGGCTAAGACGACTTTTTTTATCTCACTCATATTTATTAATTATCCAGTTTTAGTTGTCAATGAGGTGCGGCGGTTTTGCCAGTGACGGCATCGTGCCAAGTAATGATGTTGTGTACCAAGGTTTGAGACAGATGTTCGAATTCAGAACCGTATTCGATGGTAGCGCGGGCTTCTTCGAGTTTGCCTCGGAGGGCTAACGCCACCGCTTGTTGTGCTTCGATATGTAATTTTTCCTGTAGCTCCAACACGGTTAGATAGTGTGGATGGGAATTTAAGGTGGCGGCATTAGCTTTTAGCCATTTACCTAATTCGCTATTTTCGGCACTGATGTTTTCTCCTTTTTTGCCCGTTTCAACTATAAGATGTAAACGCTTTTTCCAGGCAGTATGTTTGACAATCGCTTGGTAAATTTCGTTAGCTATATTGCTCATGGTAGCTATTCTCGTTGATTGATGGTAGTTGCACAATTTGCCGTGGTCATTTGATTTGCCTACCTCACCAGAAGTTATACATCTAAATCGAGTAATGAAGCATTCATAATAATTTTGGTTGGTGATGGTAACAAAAGTGTTTAAGAGAGTTTTTACCCAATTAAAAATGTTATACCATTTTAGTGATATGGTCAAGTAAGAGTAAATGTCCAAGGGATAACACCCCTCGAAGGGGTGTTATCCCTGCCTGTTGTCCAAGGGATAACACCCCTCGAAGGGGTGTTATCCCTGCCTGTAAAAGTTCAGATTATTGCGCTGTGAAGTATAATTAATAATTAATTATAGAATATATATACACTTTATTTAAAGGTGGATGCGTAAAGTGAGTTACCTCATAAAAAATACAGGTAGTCCCTCCAAATTAATGGAGGTGTTAACATTCAATGAATTATCAAAGCTCAAAGTTTCCTAAACCTTTGAGGTTTAGGAAACTTAGAATCGCCGA
>DZAL01000142.1 GCA_022729575.1 Thiomargarita sp. | reverse complement strand
CTAAGTTCAAGATTCTAAGTTCAAGATTTGACAACTTTTTTAAAGTTGTCAAATCGAGTCACCAATCGAGTCACCAATCGAGTCACCAATCGAATCACCACCACTATTTAATGTATGCCATCTTTAACCATAAGCATTGATGAAGCACTGTTGCAAGCCACACAACAATACGTGGCTGAACATAACACCACGCTAGAGCAACTGATTTATGATTATCTAACACAATTAATTCAGACTCCACCAGCCTTCAGTTGGACCACCGGTGAGAATGACACTGCAATCTCATCCATTCTATCTACTTCTACTTTGAAATTTAAAGAAGAGATGGATTTACCGGTGAATCCGCTGACCACCATGACTGAGGAGCCACTGATGCTGTCACCACAACAAGTACAACAACAAATGGCGGAGATGTTTAGTAAACTGCTGAAGCCGAGACATCAGTAATTGACAAAGCTTCGCTTTGTACTTCTGGACCATTGCTTCGCTTTGTACTCATGGACCATTGGTCAACTCTGTGGCCTTAAGCAATTCAAACCGTAATGGTGTCGAGTCCGGAATCAATCTCATCACCACTTCATAACGAGAGAGTTTGCCAGAGGAATCCAGCAATTCAACTGCGGACAAATGTAATAAATTCGCGTCAAAGGAAAAGTAATTACAGCCCGTATTCACTTGACTCGACAATAGGTTAGCGGTTTCCAACTCAAAATTAAAGTTGTTATCAACCAATTTTAACTGCGCATCATAAATACCCACTCCAGCCACTTGGACTGCCGGCAAAGTAAGCACGCCCGTCGTCAACTCAAACGTAGTGGCGGCGGTCGAGTCACGATGCAGAAAAATATCAAAGCTATTATTCGTATCCTCTGCCACCAAATCAGCCGCATTGGAGGCAAATACCGTATAACAACCGTCCTGATTAATCGTCGCGGCGGTGGCCAGGGTACCAAAATCACTGACATTGCCCTCCGCACTGAGATTGAGACGTGACAGTTTACCAGTCACGCGGTCAGATTTGAACACATCAAAAGCCCCATTCTCGTCTTCAGCCGCTACCACATCCTTTAAATTGGTTGCCGCCGAATTAAATACGACATAGCGACCATCGCTGGATAATGTTGGCAACACCGAGGCTTGATTACCGGCTTCTGATTGCTCATTCATACTGACTAAAGTCGTTTGCTGCGTTAATCGCTCCTGGAGAAAAACCTGCGATATATTCTTGGTCTCAGTAGCTACTAAATTGGAAGCATCGGAATCAAAAGCTATCCATTGACCATCAGCGGAAAGAGAAGGGTTTAACGAATCACCGTTGCCAGCTTCATTTTGGTTAGCGGCCAAACTGACCAGTTGGGTTTGATGAGTTTGGAGATCATGGATAAACACATCGGTAAACGAATTGGTATCTAGTAGGCTCAAATTATTGGCGACTGAATCAAATGCAATATAACGCCCTGCTGCCGAAATCGTTGGCGCTAAAGAATGACCATTACTTTGGCTACCTTCGCTAGTCACACTGATTCGTTGAATTTGACCAGTTAGAGTTTCATAGACAAAAATATCAAACGATTGGTTAGTATCATCGGTCACTAAGTTACTGGCTTCCGATTCAAACGCTATCCAACGACCATCTTCAGAGAGCACCGGGTTAAAGGAATTGCCATTGCTGGGGCTACCGTCGAGACCGTTGGTAATGAGTGACCGTGTATAAGTTTGCTGGTCATAGAGAAAAATATCTGCCACTTGGTTAGTATCGTTGGTCACTAAATCACTGGCATAAGAGCTAAAAGCAATATAACGGCCATTGCCAGAAATCGCTGGCATCGGTGAATCGGAATCGCCAGTGAGTCCTTCCGCATTAACGCTAAGACAATCTAATTGTTGTAACCACTGGTCATAGAGAAAGACATCAAACGCATTATTCAGGTCGTTGGGTACTAAATTGTCAGCACGAGAGATAAAGGTCAAATAGCGACCATCAGCCGATAATCCATACGCCGAAATAAAAGTATCAGCATTATTTTCTAAGTGGTCAATGGTGACGCTAAGACGAGTCAATGAATTAGCGGCGCTGAGGTGACTGGCGGTGAAGAATAAACTGAATACAGTGAATATAGTAAATCTGGTGGAGGAACTCAATTTGATTAGCATAGTTATTTTCCATGAGCCGATTTGACAACTTTAAAAAAGTTGTCAAATCTAACGGGGTGAAAGTTGTCAAATCTAACGGGGTGAAAGTTGTCAAATCGGGGTTTGATTTAGATTTGACAACTTTTCGAAAGTTGTCAAATCGGGGTTAGCATAGTTATTTTCATGAGCAGATTTGAAAGACCGATTTGACAACTTTAAAAAAAGTTGTCAAATCTAACGGGGTGAAAGTTGTCAAATCGGGGTTTGATTTAGATTTGACAACTTTTCGAAAGTTGTCAAATCTGGGGTTGAGAATGTTTAAACCACCGTTAAGGTCAAAATACCATTTTCGACCATCATGTCGTCATCTTCGTCGCGTATTAATTTGAGTTTTAATTCACGGTTATCCGCATTCCAATTCAACTCTTCCTTGTCTCCTAAGACATAGCGCCACACGATTTCTCCTTCTTGCATTACTCGGATTTCGCAAACGGTTGGGGCGACTGGTTGAATTTTTTGCTGCTGTTCAACTTTATCAATCAAGGTTGGGGTTTCTAACAACTCTTTGGCTTTCAATAAGACCAATTCCGCAAATTCCGCTTCTGAGCCACCGCCATAGACTGGGGCCCCCAAATCTTTAGGCTTGGTCGTTTTATATTTATGTCCAACGCTAAACCCAACAATTCCACCATTTGGAAAAAACTGGCGAATGCTCTTGACCAAAATCATTGCCAGGTCCAAGCGGCCAGTTTCACTACGAACTATGTTAGAGCCTTGGGGATTACTGACGAATAAAGGTTCTAACAGAATGGCGGGCATTTTGGAATATCTGACATTCTCATTCCCCCGTCCATGATAACCTCCCATTAATAAACCCTGCGTACCTCCTATCTTCAGGCCAAATTTTTTAGCCACTTCTTGGGCATACCAACGTCCCCAGTTTTTACTGGTATCAGAAGCATTACTCCCCGTTATGACTACGGTATAATTGGCGGTGGGACTGGCAGTGCTATTAAAATGGTGTTCTACATAAGCGATACAATTGTCGCGATTGGCTTGCTGTTGACGAGCCGGATAATCACCTTTGTAAAAACGAGCTTCATAAGTAGGCATGAAGTTTTCTCCTTTAGTATTGGTAACTGACCTTACGCACGGTTAATTCAACCACCCCCAACCCCTCCTTGGTAAGGAGGGGAGTAAGCACTACCAGAATCGCAGAGGCTATTCCCCGCCTTACCAAGGAGGGGCTAGGGGTGGTTGTGCGTAAGGTGTATTGGTAAAATTTGAGATTTGACCACTTTTTGAACAGTGTCAAATCTGTTCCCGTCTAGTAAAGAATTGTCAATCATCTCAATTTAATTGTCAACTACTAGGACTCAATTTTCTGCGGCGGGTGGCCGTTTTATTTTTAAGGTGTCTAGTAATAACCCCATGGTATTTAACAATCGGTAAATACTAAGTGTTTCAGTATATTGAGCCGTGACCAAAGAAACTTTGGCGTTAAATAATTCATTTTCCGAATCCAGGACATCTAATAAGCTACGTTGTCCCAGTTTGAATTGTTCTTTATACGATTCAACTACTTGGGTGGTTGCAGTGACATGTTGTTGCAAATAGACCAATCGGGCTCGCACGGTTAATAAACTATTCCAGGCGCGACGCAATTCTTCTTCTAAAATGCGTCGAGTCCGTCGAATCGTTTCCTTCGCCGTTTCCACCAATTCCGCGGTTTCTTGACGACGGGCTTGATGGCTGCCGCCTTGATACAAATTATAACGCATTCTCACCATGGCACTGACATCATCGTTATCGCCGGCGATACCTTCGATATTTTTATTTTTATTAACACTAATTTCTAAATTAAAACGGGGTAAAAAATTAGCGTTAGTTTGTTCATGGGCCGCTTGAGCCGCTTCCAATTCGGCTTTCGCTACTTTTAAGGCGGGATGCTTATTTAAGGTGGTGTCAAAGGCTAACTCCACGCTAATCGGGAGTGTTGATTCGAAGGTGCTGGTATCTGGTTGTTGCAAACCAGTCGCCTCTTCTCCCGTGACTCGCAAATACTCAGTCTCGGCATCTCGTAACAATCCCTGAGCATTGACCAAATAGGACTCCGCTAAGGCGATGCGACTGGCACTTTGTTGGACATCGGCTCGCCGCCCGGCGCCACCTTGAAAAATTTCCTGAATTTGTTTCTGAATATCTTGCAATATCACCACGTTATCTTTACTTAATTCCAACACTTCCTGACGACGCAAAATTTCTAAATAGACTTCTATCGTCCGCATGGCGATATTTTCGCTAGTCTCGTAAGTTTGATAAGCGGCTGATTCAACTTTAGATTGTTGCTTTTCGAGGTCATTTTTGACCGCAAACCCGTCAAATAAGATTTGTGACAACGTGAGCCCCAATTCTTGGCGCATTAAATCGACACTACTGTCGTTATAACGAGAAGGATTATCACTGCTTTCTCGACCATAACCGGCGGATAATTCAATGGTCGGTAAATAACCGGCCTGAGCTTGATTTACTCGTTCATCAGCCGCCCAGCGATTATGGACGGTAATTAACACGTCTGGGTTAGTCGCCAGCGTGCGTTGAATGACCTCGGTTAAAGTGTTAGCCGCGTCAATCGGTAAAGGTAGCAAACAGCAAGTCAATAGTATGAAGTAGTAAAATGATTTATTCATGTAGAGAATTTCCTCGGTTTAGATTTGACAACTTTCGAAAAGTTGTCAAATCTGATTCGAAAAATTGTCAAATCTGATTCAAGAAATCAACTGAAACGTAATCTCATTACTCACCAATAATTCCGCGCCGCCGCCGGTATAACGGTGATAGAGTCCACTGGCATCTAGTCCTTGGTCAGTCCAACCTTGGCGGCTGGAATTAACCAGGCTACTGACATCGCCTTCTACGGTTAAACTACCGTTATCGGATAGGTCTAACACATCTTGCAGGCCCAGTCGCAATTTATTTCCTCCACTCCCAGCCGAGGCCGTGAGGTCAATCACTTCAATGCCTTGCAAGTTAAATTGTTGAGTCGCCGATAACTGGTTATTCATTATCAAATCTAAATTTAGATTGCCTTCTCCAGTTAATTTCAAAGTGTCTCGTCCTACTTGGCCATTCAAATCTACTCCAATGGCATGAGTGGGGTCAAAGAGAAAAATATCGGCGCCACCGCCGCCTAATAAAATATCCGCACCTTGAGTTAATGCAAAGGTGTCATTTCCCTCTTGACCGACAATAATATCATTCCCTGGCGTACCCCTAAGCGTATCATTTCCCGTGGTGCCCATGATAACATTGGTGGGAGTAATGGTCACGGTGGCGGTATCGAATCCTCCATTGCCATCGGTAATGCTGTAATTGAAAGTGGCTGCGTCAAATTGATTGCTGGTCAGTGCGTCAATAAACAATTGTACTTCGTTATTGACCAGATTGACTTGTACGTTTGGATTATCCGCACTGACTTCGGTCACAGTGGGTACATCGGCCGGATTGGGGTCACGGTCATTGGCTAATAAGTCACTGAGGGCGATGGTCACTGGGGCATTAAATGGTCGGTCGAAGGCATCGTCTGCGGCGTTGGGTTTGCCGTCCATCTTGATTTGAATGTCTCGGCTGACCGTGGCACTACTCCCGCCGTCGCCATCAGTGAGCGTTAATTCGACCGAGAGTTTTCCTAAGTCTTGACGATTGGGAAGGTCCGATTGTTGATGATAGGTAATATTTTCTAACAATATGCTAGTAGTCTCTGGGGTGGCTTGGTCGTTTAAGCTAATTGCTAACCCGCCAGTGGCAAATGCAGTAAAGAAAGTGCCGATGGTGGTGCCATTGACCGCAATGCTACCGCCCGTGGGCGCGGAAACGGTGAGGGCGCCGCCAGTCTGAATTTCTAACAGGTCCCCAGATTGACGATTGATTAAGGTCACTTGTAATTGGCCTTGGTCAAAATTAGGGGAGTCGACATCGGTGACGAAGCCTTGCGAATCAATGGCCAGTGCCGGGTCCCCCACGGTGTAAATGAGTGGGGGTTCGCTATTGGGCAAATTGATAATGGGGGGTTGATTTTGGTTAGTTACCGTAACGGTGACGGTAGTGGTGGCTGGATCTCCTGCACTATCGGTCACGGTGTAGTCAAAACTGGCAGTGCCTTGATAATCTTTGGCTGGGGTGAAGACAATTTGAGTGCCATTTAATTGGACTTCGCCATGAGTGGGATTATTGACGGCGGTGAGGGTGAGATTGTCGCCAACGTCATTTTTCAACAATTCGCTGGTGGCCACGGTGAGAGGCGTATTCGCGGGCGTGGTCACGGTGTCGGCTTCGGCGGCTAAGGCTTTGACCTTGACGGTAACGGTGGTGGTGGCTGAGTCTCCTTCAGTATCGGTCACGGTGTAGTCAAAACTGGCCAAGCCTTGATAATCGGTAGCCGGGGTGAAGACAATTTGAGTACCATTGAGCTGGACTTCGCCAAAAGTAGGATTATTGACGGTGGTGACGCTGAGATTATCACCGTGGTCATTCTCCAACAACTGGCTGGTGGCGATGGTGAGAGGCGTGTTGATTGGCGTGGTCACGCTGTCGGCCACCGCGGCTAGGGCTTTAACGTTGACGTTGACGGTGGCTTGGCCGATATTGCCATGATTGTCCGTCGCCATATAGGCAAAACTGGCCGCGCCGACGAAATTCGCTTCGGGGGTGAAAGTAATGGTGGCCAGGGCGGGGTCTTGGGTCACGGTGCCACTTGTAGCATTGCCTACTGCCGTGAGAGTCAGTATATCGTTACTATTGACGATCACATCGTTGCTGAATAACTCGGCCGGCGTTAAAGATAACGAGGTATTTTGGGGAGTAGTGAAAGTGTCGGCATTGGGTTGAAATTGAGGGGTGACGATAACGGTCACGACAGTGCTATCTTGAGCACCACTACGGTCTTGAATGGTGTATGCAAAACTGGCTTCTCCTCTAAATCCTGGCGTGGGGATAAATTCGACCGTCTGCGTTGGCAAGTCTATACTCACGTTGCCATTCATGGCTTGGTCAACTTTGACTACTTGCAAGGTAGCTTGGTCACCGGGGTCCCGATCGAGGTCATTGCTTAATAAATTCGTGGTTGATATGGTCAGCGTTTGGTTGACCACGGTATAAAACGACTCTGGCTCGGTCACGGCTACTGGGGGAGTATTGGTGACGGTCAACGTAACGGTAGCGGTATCACTGGCACCGTAGGCATCGGTGACCGTGTAGGTGAAAGCGGTTTGGCCGCTGAAATTGTCAGCGGGGGTAAATACCGCAGATTTGACAACTTCCGAAAAGTTGTCAAATCTAAGTTCTAGGGTGCCAGCCAGATTGGTCAAATCTACAGTTAACACTACTGGGTCGCCATCAGGGTCCACAAAGTCTCGACCTTCTTGCAAAAGGAGGGTAACGGGTTGATTTTTGGTGGTGTCAAAACTTAAGTCGTTGGCTGTCGGTGGACGATTGATTTGACCTGTCAGGTTAACTTGAGCTTGGCTGGTGCCGCCATGACCATCGCTGATTTCATAGATAAAACTACCGGTGCCAGCAAAGTCTGGGTGCCGGGTGAATACTAGATTTCCTTGCTCATCGGTGGTTACTGCTCCATTCTTGTTGCGGTCAGTGACTAAAGTCAAAGTGAGTGGGTCATTATCTGGGTCATTATCGTTTGCGAGTAACTGAGATGGGGTCAGTGTGATACTGTTGGCGCGTCCTAGGTCAAAACTGTCGGTCACCGCAAGAGGAGGACGATTAACGATGAGGGTAACGGTGGCGGTGGCGGTGTTGCCAAAGTTATCCGCCAGGTCATAGCTAAAAGTGCCTTGTCCTTGCTCCAGTAAAGTGGGGGTGGGGGTGAAGACGATATTTCCCAGCGTATCTAAAGTGACGGTGCCATTATCTCCATTATTTACTTTGACCACACTTAGCGGGTCCCCTTCCGGGTCGGAGTCATTAGCGAGTAGTTGACTGGTGGTTAGGTTCAAAGTTTCCAGGGATAACACCCCTTCGAGGGGTGTTATCCCTTTGAAATCTGGATAGTCAATAACGTCATTCATGGCTACCGGTGGTTGATTGAGCAATAAGGTGAGGGTAGCTTGGGCGGTATGACCTTGACCGTCAGTGATTTCGTAGTTAAAATGGCCGGTCTTATCGGTGAAGAAATTGTCATCAGGAGTAAAGACGAGATTGCCGCCGTTATCTATTTTCACGTTGCCATTGACGCTGTTATTGACTTGAGTGAGGGTCCGTGGGTCGTTATCGGGGTCGCTGGTGTAATTATTTAGTAACTCCGCGGTGTTAATAGTAATCGTGTCGCTGGCGATAACCGTTTGAGTTTTATTATTGGCCGTAGGGGGTTGATTGTCAAATTGGATAGTGACCGTAGCGGTGGCCACATTGATATTTTCTTCTCCGCTGTCGGTGACTTGGTAAGTGAAACTGCCGGTGTTTGCCGTCGCTAGATTGGCGGTGGGCGTAAAAATAAAGTTGCCATTAGAATCAGTGCTAAGATTACCATTGACGTTATTGCCCACGGATTGAATAGTCAAGGGGTCGCCTTCGGGATCCGAATCATTTCCTAGTAATTGATGAGGCGTAATGAGGATGGCATCCAAAGTGTGAGTAGTGATGGTATCATCTTTGGCAATGGGTGGTTGATTGATTAAATCGACGCGCACCACATCAGTCTGTGCCGAAGGTGGATTATTAATAAGTGGTGTTGGGCTGGTCAATACCACTCGACCAGTATCGGTACCACCCTGACCATCACTAACGACATAGTCAAATTGGCTTTGGTTTTGGAGTCCGGAATTTATTCCGTCAATCGTCGGCGTAAAAATAATCTCATTACCAACTAATCGTACCTCTCCTCCTAACGCATTCAAGACTTGGGTGACAGTCAACTCATTAGAATCGACATCACTATCATTCGCTAAGAGGTCGGCGGCAGTGATTCGCCATTCGGGCGACTGCTCGAAGGTAAATAGGTCATCATGAGCCACTGGTGCATCATTGACGGCAGTGACTTCGACGGTGACTTGACCGGTGGCTTGTGCTCCTTGACGGTCTTGCACGGTGTAATTAAAATGTGCTTCACCATTAAAATTGGGGGGCGGGGTAAAAATAATTTCGCCCAGAAAGGAGTCCAAGACATGTCTTGGACTCCAAGAGACCACCGATAAAGTATCTCCCACGTCGGCATCGCTGTCATTACGTAACAAATCTTGAGGAGATAAGGTTAAAACCTGGTCTTCGGCTACGGTCAAGTTATCGTCTTGAACGATTGGTACATCATTTACCGCATTGATAGTGACATTGACATGTACCGAATTACCATTTTGCAACTGGTAAGTGAAACTATCCTGGCCGTTAAAGTTGGGGGCGGGAATATAAATCAAATTGGAATCATTACCTACTCCCGTTTCGGCTGGGGCTACTGATACTTGACCGTGTACTGGTGCTACGGTAATTGCGCTAAAGACCCCGTTGACGGTGAGTGACTGGGTCTCATCTTCCGCTACCGTGAATGAAGTTTCCGTCACCGTGTTGGTTGGAATGTCGCTGGGCGGAGTTGGTGGGGTTACTGGAGTGGTTACCGGCGGCAGAGTTTCCTCCACTGGAGTTGGAAACTCGGGCCGTGTTGGAACCTCCTGAGATTCTAGGGATAACACCCCTTCGAGGGGTGTTATCCCTTGGCTCCCTTGGCTTTCTTGGCTCTCTTGGCTTTCTTGGCTTAGTTGGATTGGATTAGGATTTTCAAAATAGCTCACTCTTGGAAAATCTTGAACTTTATTAAGCTCGACGACGGCCACTTGAAATTGCAAGTCAGTGGTAGGACTTTCCACAGCGGGTGAAAAAGGATTCCGGCCGCCTACGGAATCGGCTGGTTGACTGTATTCGGTACCATCAGGAGGCAGTTTCAGCAAATCTAATTCGAAGGCCGGTTTTTCCTCCACGGGTTGCCCTGGCAAGTCAAAATTGAGGGTTTTCCATTTATTCTCATAATCCTGAATTTGCGGCTCAGTGGCTTGATTTAGCGTTGGAGAAGTATTATTATTGGGAATAAAAATAGTTGTCCCTCGTTCAAATACGACAATTTCTTCACCCAAATAATGTCGAGAGTGGACAGAAATTAATCCCTCTAAATGCAAGACGTTAGTGGCACCATCACCATCAATTTGCGCATCAATTTTACTACCACGGATTCCAATATTGGCCGAGGGGGTAGTAATCACCGTGTGTTGTCCTTGATGATGGTCGCCGCTAATTTTGCCACTCAGGTAACGAAAAAAACCGGTAAAAATACTGGCTTCAAATTCCCCACCAACTTTATTAGAATCGTAAGAATATTTGTCTAAACTGGCGCGTGACAGCGGCCCCAGTTGTAACACGGTGCCATCAAGTAAAGTAATTTTGACATAACTGCGGGCCACTGTCACAATAATATCATGCTCATAAACCGTATCATTTTTGTCAAGTGTACGAGTATTACCCTGAGAATCTTGAGCGGTGATAGGACCTTCGACGACGGCTGAAATGGTGCCAATGCCTTTACCGTTAGTGGTTAGTCCTGCGATGTCTTCATTGGCCGCTACTTGTTGGTTTTGGAGTACGGAATTTATTCCGGTTATTTCTTTATCTACTAATACCTGTGATGGAATAGGATTAGAATTCGGCATAATCGGTGCCCCCATGAAGTTTTTATCAGATTTGACAATTTATCGAAAGTTGTTAAATTTAAGTTTATCAGATTTGATAACTTTTCAAAAGTTGTCAAGTCTAAGTGACGGTTTATATATGTTACGACGTTTGTTATTTAATAATTTTCGTCTGGTTTTCAATGTTGATCGTTGGATACGTCGACAATTGACTCCAGCGGGTAGTTTAGCTTTTGTAGGCTTGATAGCCGCTAGTATTTTTGGCGTGGATACCAGTCAAGGTTTGGCTTATCAACTATTCTCTTTGTTGCTAATATTATTACTGTTAGCTTGGCTTAATAGTTGGTTTTTTCGAATTCGCTTAACGGCACAACGTTATTTACCTAAATTTGCTATGGTGGGTGAAATTTTACACTATCGTATTAAACTCACGAATCATTCCAAGCGTTGGCAGCGTGACTTAACTTTGTTTGATAATCTGCAATCTCAAGCGCCTGATTTTAAAACTTTTCTCACCGCTAAAGAGCCTGGTTATCAGCAACGTAATTGGTTTGATAATTATGTAGGTTATCCACGATGGGTGTGGTTAATGCGTTTATGTCATGGTGCCGACATTGCCAAGCAGCCGTTACCGCCATTATCACCGCAGTCAACCGAGGAAGTTAATTTAACTTTAATGCCGTTACGGCGAGGTTATATCCATTTTACGGGATGCACCGTGGCCTGTCCTGACCCGTTTGGCCTATTTAATGCTTTATACACGCTTTCTCTGTCGGACCGTTTTTTAGTCTTACCGAAACGTTATCCGGTGCCTACCCTTTCTTTGCCGGGCTCTCGTAAATATCAACCAGGAGGAGTACAATTAGCGATGTCCGTCTCCGATGCTCAAGAATTTGTATCATTACGTGATTATCGTCCTGGTGACCCCTTACGACATATCCATTGGAAAAGTTTGGCGAAATTGGGAAAACCGGTGGTGAAAGAGTTTCAAGACCAATTTTTTGTCCGTTATGCTTTGATTTTGGATACTTTTATCGAAGAAATTGCGTCTCCATTGTTTGAAGCCGCTGTTACTGTAGCCGCTTCCTTAGTGTGTGCTCCCCGTAACCATGAAACTCTACTGGACCTAATGTTTGTAGGGACGAGGACTTATTGTCTAACCAGTGGTCGTGGCTTGGCCTATCCGGAGCAATTGTTAGAGGTGTTGGCATGTGTACAACCGAGTCCTCGGGAGCATCAGTTTTCTAGTTTATCGGCTTTGGTGATGGATCATGCCAATTCGCTTAGTGGTTGCCTATGTGTGTTGTTAAACTGGGACGCGGCTCGTCAATCTTTAGTGCAATTATTAAAAAGTAACGGTACCCCGGCGCTAATTATAGTCGTTACGGAAACTGAGATTGAGGTACCCAATGAAGTCAAGGTCTTACATATTAATCGTCTGGCTATTGAATTGGCGCAACTGGGGGAGCAGACTTATTGATTTTGGAGTCCGGAATTTATTCCGTGAGGAAGCAATATGAATTTACCACCATTTTTACTCGGTAGCGTCTTACTATTTTGGGGCTGGCAAACCCATCTCCTATTATTTGCTATCCCGATGGCACTCCTGTTAGAGACAGTGCCTTGGATTAAATGGCGACTCGAGTTAACCGATAATGAATTTAATCGCTTGGCGGATTTCACTTCGGTGTTATTTATACTCACCGCGGTTTATTTACTGGTTCAACAATCTATTTATGGACTTCCAACGTTATTGAAGTGGTTGCCGATGCTCTTTTTTGTGCTACTCGCGGCCCAAAATTTTAGTAGCGCCGGTGCTATAAAATTAAGCAGTTTAGTTTTATCTTTACGCAAAACTAAAGCCGAATATTTCATCACGCTCCAGCCCAATCAGCAAATTAATATTAGCTTTCCTTATATGTTAATTTGCTTATTATCGGCCAGCACCAGTAGGTCGGCGGGATTTTTTTTCGGAATATGTTGGTTAATTGGATGGGCACTCTGGCGAAACCGTCCATCACGCTACCCCGCAATCGTTTGGGGAATCTTATTAATTTTGGCTTATGGTTTAAGCTATGTGGGGCATCAACAATTATCCTATTTGCAAGCTCAAGTGGAAGCCATGATCATAACTTGGTTTGAACATCGTTTTTGGTCAGACCGAGACCCTTATCGTCAAAATACCGCCATTGGTGACTTTGGGCCGTTAAAACAATCCAGTCGTATCGTATTGAGAGTAAACAGCCCTTATCCGCTTTTACTACGAGAAGCTAGTTACAATACTTACTATAAAACTGCTTGGTGGGCCAAATCAGCCCAGTTTAGCCCGGTGACACCGGTGAGAGTTGATGACTTGACTTGGACCTGGAATTTTGAACCAAGATTTGACAACTTTAAAAAAGTTGTCAAATCTGGCACGGAATCAAGATTTGACAACTTTAAAAAAGTTGTCAAATCTGGCACGGAATCAAGATTTGACAACTTTAAAAAAGTTGTCAAATCTGGCACTACGGTTCAAATTACTGGCTACCTTAATCAAGGAAAAGGTATGTTGGCTTTACCCCAGGGTACTTATCAAATTAAACACACTAATTTATTGAAAATAAATAAGAATAATTTTGGTGCGGTCAAAGTCGAGGAAGGACCAGATTTGCTCAATTACACCGCCAAGTTTAAGCAGGCCACGCCTTTAGATACACCACCTATGCGGCCACTAGATTTAGAAATTGATAAACCAGAGCGACCGTTGTTTATTAAATTGGCCAATCAATTGCATCTTTATGACCTGTCTCCCTCACTAGCGATAGGTGCCATACAACAATTTTTTACTCGACAGTTTCGTTATAGCCTAACCGGCATGACGACTTCATTATTAACAGAAAATGCTTTAAACGCGACGGCTCAATCAAATCCTTTAGATTACTTTTTAAATCAGCGCCGGGCCGGTCATTGTGAATATTTTGCTACGGCCACCGTGTTATTATTACGAACTATTGGTATCCCGGCTCGTTACGCCACTGGTTATGCGGTAGAGGAATTTAGTGAATTGGAAGAAGTTTACCTGGTGCGACGACGACATGCCCATGCTTGGACTTTGGCTTATGTGGACGGTCAATGGTTAGAACTGGATACCACGCCCGCTAACTGGTTAGAATATGAAGAAGAATTAACTGACTGGTGGCAACCCATGTATGATGTTTGGTCTTGGCTGAGTTACCAATATTATAAATGGCGATGGCGTGACTCCGAAAGTTCCAACATTTGGATAATTGGGCTCATCATACCACTCCTTTTAATATTAATTTGGCGAGTGTATAAACAAAAAAAGGTCTCTCGAACTCAACTTGTAGCGACGGCTACTCACGTTACGACCTGGCCCGGCACCGATTCCGCGTTTTATCAAGTCATTCAAACTTTAATAGCGACCGGTCATCGGCGTTTGCCAGGTGAAACGGTCACTGCCTGGATACAAAAACTTTACTCTACTCGGCCCTCACCAGAGTTACAAACGATGCTGGTTTTACACCTGCGTTACCGTTTTGACCCCAACGGTTTGAATAAATCAGAACAAACCACCTTGACGGTATTGGTAACCAAGTGGCTGGCGGAGAGAACCGGAGTCCAAAACTTGTTTTGGACTCCACCAACTACGGAACAACTGTGAACACTGAATCTCCTCTCATTTTAGTGGTTGACGATACTTTAACTAATCTGGCGTTACTCAATGCCATTTTACAACAAGCTGGCTATCAGGTCTTACTGGCGAAAACCGGTGAAAAAGCTCTGGCCTTGGCTAAAACTGAACATCCCGACCTAATTTTATTAGATGTTGCGATGCCTGGTTGGGATGGCTATGAAACTTGTGAGCGTCTTAAACAAGAGCCGGCTTTGCATAAAATTCCAGTGCTGTTTTTATCTGGTCTAAATAGTGCTGAAGATAGATTACGCGCCTTTAAAGCGGGAGGCGTTGATTATGTGCATAAACCTTTTCAGGAAGAAGAATTGTTAGCACGAGTCCGCACTCATGTAGAATTATATCAATTACGTGAAAAGCAAGAAGAGGAAATTCGACATCTGGATGAAAAGACCATTGAATTAAATAAGGCCAAAGAATTAGCCGAAAGTGCCAACTTGGCCAAAAGCCAATTTTTAGCGAATATGAGCCATGAGCTTCGTACTCCGTTAAATGCGATTATCGGCTATAGTGAGATTTTGATGGAAGAGGTTGAATTTGAAAAATGCGGCGAAGAAACCGTGGTGGACGATTTACAAAAAATTCAGGCAGCAGGTAAGCATTTGTTAGGTTTAATTAATGATGTCCTGGATTTATCGAAAATTGAATCTGGTAAAATGGAACTTTATTTAGAAACCTTCGAATTATCAGATTTATTGAATGAAGTCATTGCCACCATTCGCCCGGTCACTGAGAAAAAGCATAATCAATTAGACCTCCAGATTGACCAAACATTAGGTACCATGTACGCGGATGTCACTAAAACTCGACAGATTTTATTTAATTTATTAAGCAATGCGGCTAAATTTACCGAGCACGGACATCTGCACTTAGAAATTTCTCGTCATCATCATGAGATTAAGGCGGAAGATTGGATTACTTTTCGCATCAGTGATGATGGCATTGGCATGACTCCAGAGCAACAAAAAAAGTTATTTCAACCGTTTACTCAAGTAGATGCTTCCACCACTCGTCGTTTCGGGGGGACTGGTTTGGGGCTAACGATTACTAAACAATTTGTGGACATGATGCAAGGTCATATTACCGTCGACAGTGAATTTGGTGAAGGCACCTGTTTCACGGTTGAACTACCAGCCACCGTTAAACCCATGCCGACTTCAACCGCGGCCTCCTCACCATTGACCAGTGAATTATTGTCAAAAGAAGGTCATGGGATTGTGTTGGTCATCGATGACGGTTTGCTAGTACGCGAGTTACTGAAAAGTAATTTGACTCGTTTAGGTTATTCAGTCGCCGTGGCCGCAACCGGCGAAGAGGGATTAAAATTAGCCTACAAGTTACGGCCGGATGCGATTTTACTGGATGTTAAAATGCCCGATATGGATGGTTGGCGCGTCCTATCGGCACTGAAAAGTGATGCTTTGCTCTCTGATATTCCCATCATTATGACTTCGGTAGAAGAAGAACGTAACAAAGGATTTGCGCTAGGCGCCACTGATTATTTGGTTAAACCAGTCGGTCGGGAGCAGTTAGCACATATTTTGAAAAAATATCACATTGGTGATTCTTCCCAAGGTTTAGTCATGTTAGTGGACGATGACTTGATGACTCGTGAAATGATGGCTAATCGTTTGAAAGAGCAAGGTTGGCGGGTGTTTAAGGCCGAGAATGGGAAAGTGGCGTTAGAACATCTTGAGGATAAAAAACCGTCGTTGATTTTATTAGACCTGCTAATGCCAGAAATGGATGGATTCGAATTTGTCGCCCGGTTACAGCAAAATGAGAAATGGCGGTCGATTCCGGTGGTGGTGTTGACGGCTACTAACTTAAGTGCCAAAGACCAAGCTCGTTTACATGGTTATGTGGAAACCATTTTTCAAAAAGAAAGTTGTAGTGGTGATGATTTATTTTGGTTAATTCATCGAAAAATTAGTTCAGCTTGTCAACTAGCCAGCGACTCATAAATTTAGGTTTTGGTTTTGGTTTTGGAGTCCGGAATTTATTCCGTTATTGGTTTTGGTTTTGGTTTTGGAGTCCGGAATTTATTCCGTTATTGGTTTTGGTTTTGGAGTCCGGAATTTATTCCGTTA
>DZAL01000311.1 GCA_022729575.1 Thiomargarita sp. | reverse complement strand
TTCCCACGCGCCAGCGTTGCGGGAAAGGGACGCTGGCGCGTCCCGACGGCATTCCTACGCTGGCGCGTGGGAACGAGATAAATCAATATGTTATAAAGTTGTGTGCATAGAGTAGCCTTACCGAGGAGGGGGTGATGGTGCGTTATGATGGTGCGTTATTCAGCCTCTCCGCTCGTTGTTTTCGTAACTGTTTTGGGTCGGCGAGGAGAGGTCGATAAATTTCAATCCGGTCCCCTTGACGTAAAGAGGTATTCAATGGACAAGGTTTGCTAAAAATACCAATCTGATTCACCTTGGCTAAATCAATTTCCGGGAAAAGTTGTAAAATTTTAGATTGTTCAATTGCTTGTTGCGCAGTAGCACCCTCCAAAATTTCCACCGAAATCAATACTTGCTCCTCAGATTTAGCATAAGCAACTTCCACTTGAATAGTATTAATTAGACTTTCCATATAATTCATTGGCTCGTTTAATAAAAGCATCTACTAAAGTATTGGCGATTTTAGTAAAAATAGGCTCCAAAGTGGCACGTAAGAATGGATTAGAAACAGCAAATTCCAAAGTTAAAGAAATCTTGCAACCAGTGTCTCCCAAAGTCAAAAAATGCCAATGTCCGTACAAATGACTGAACGGACCTTCGACTAACCGCATTTCAATCCACTCATTAGGCTTGATGACATTTTTAGTGGTAAAAGATTTTTCTAATCCACCAACACCCATCATCAAGGTCGCCACCACCGTATGAGGTGTCTGTGATAAAATGGTCACGCCCTTACACCATGGCAAAAATTTGGGATATTCAGTCACATTGCTAACTAATTCAAACATTTCTTGAGTTTTATAAAAAACTAATGCAGTTTTATGAATATGTTTCATACCAGCACTCCCTGGTCAGTTAGGTCTTCCTAAAAGGTGGGTGACCACACGGTCAGGACCAATGCCATTAAGTTAAACTTAGTGGGAGTCCAAAGCTTCAGCTTTGGACGAGACTGGTCAAGGTGAGACGGCGTTGCCAAAACTGAAGATTCTGACTCCAACGCCGTAAGATTCCTTAACTTAATGGCATTGACGGTCAGAACTGCCAGTCCTGGGTTCTCACCCCAATTTTCGGAAGACCGTCAGTTGAAATCAAAAGTAGCCACCAATTACATTCACCTTAATTCATGTCGTCATTCGTGGCTAAACTTTTCCGTTTCAATTTTCTTCTTTTCGAATCTCCCAACGCCAAATTTCTCCCTCTTCCGGATCAATTACTTCAGCAATTTTTTCTAACCCACATTTTATCAAAACTCGATTGGAAGCATTCATTTCCGGCACCGTATGTGCCCAAACTGCGCTAATATCACTTTTAGTAAAAGCATGTTCAATCAAAGCGTTGACCAATTCAGTGGCATAACCTCGTCCCCGATAAGCCGGCGCAATGCTATAGTCAATTTCTACAATACCTTCTTCGCTGGCGGCTCCTTTATAGCCACCTAAACCAATTAGGGTATTGTCATGAGTATGTATGATCATACATGGTGAATTCCACTCATCTTCTGACACTCCACTTTCTAACAAACGGAGAGAATACTCTACCGCACCAGGGAATTCTAAATACCCAGGCGAAATTTTTAGGCCAAAAGCGGTTTGAACAGTGGCATCTCCTTCCAGGAGAATTTCTAAATGTGAAATCGTACACGGGGTAATAGTCAAATGTTCGGTATTCATAGAGATGATAGTCTTCAAAACCTTAGAATCGAATATAATAGCAGATAATTAATGTCAAGTAAATCGCATTTATGGTAAATAGTAATAGATAGTCGCTTAATGTAGTAGTGGCATTACAACCACGGATTGTAAGAACAAAGTAAATAAAGTAAGATTTATTATTTGATTTATTACGTCAACAGATGAAACCACAGAATATTAAAACTAAAATAATTTTGCGTCATTTCGGCCATACCAAAAAAATTTTCATGGTCAGCGACAGATATGAATTTTGGCTACGTTTAAAAGGGTATGACAAGTCAATACTACATTGATCTTCAAATCACCGTTTCACACCTAATTATTTAAGGAGCCTGAATTATGAAAACTATGACCGTATTATCAGTAGCCATTGCCACCAGTTTAGCTACTCACCTTGCTTTTGCCACGCCAAGCGTAGGCGACTTACCACCAGGCGATTGTATGGCAGGCTTACCTGCACCCGCTGGAATGAAACCAGGGCATAAAGGACTGGGAAAGAAGGATAAAGCGGCCAAACGTCAAGCCAAAATCGCCGAAATATTGGCAAAGTTCGATACCAACCAAGACGGGCAAATTACCCTAGACGAAGTGCAAGCCAAGCACATGGAGAAACTCAAGGCGCATGCCGAAAAAGTATTGACCAAATTCGACCTCAACCAAGATGGACAAATTACCCTAGACGAAGTACAGGCCATTCATACGGATCGATTCACTGAAATCGATACCGATAGCAATGGTTTCCTAAGTTTTGAAGAATTTCAAAAGGGGGCGCCGCGTCCATCTAAAGCGCCCATGGGACCAGAAGGTGCGCCAGATGACATGCAAGGCCCACCGCCCATGGCACCAGAAGGTGCGCCAGAAGATATGTCAGGTCCACGTAAGGGAGCAAAAGGAAAACACCAATCGGGCGCGAGTAGTGGCAATTGTTTACCCCCTCCACCTAATGGTGAAGATACACCAGCGGTTGCCGCCGCCAGTAAAGGTGGGAAAGAACAACGCCGCCAAGAGCATTTTAATCGCCTAGACAGTGACGGTGATGGACAAATCGCGGCAACGGAATTTATGGTGAATTTACCGTTATTTGATAGATTCGACTGCGATGAAAATGGCGTGATTACTCAGGACGATTTACTACAAGGGCCTTGTCAAGTACCAGCAACGGCTGAAGGTGATGGAGCAATTTCGCCGACGACAACACCACCCTTGCCCATTTTCGACAAATTCGATTGCAATCAAGACGGTGTGGTTACCACGGAAGAGTTACAACAAGGACCTTGTCAAAAAGCTCAACCAGCCACCGAGACCTCGGCCATCGTAGAGTAACCGCTCACTGAATAGTCAGGTAGGGTGGGGTGGGCAACAGGTTTATCGTGGCCCACCGCTTCGAAGAGTGAATTGGTGGCGGCAACTAAACACTGGCCCACCCTACCTGACTGATTCAATCTAATAATTAGCACATTTCTTTCCATCGGCCAAGTTTCCAAGTTCCTTACCGCCAACGGCTCCACCTATGCCACCACCCACGGCACCCACAATGCCATTAAGTTAAGCCAAATTGTCTTTAAAAACCAAATTTTTTGAGGCGTCGATGGTAATTCAAACGTTGGGTTGGGGAGCGCTGGCATCTCGGTACGGAGCGTTGCGGTCGCACACTACTTGGATTAGTCAAAAAGAGTTGAGTAAGTTGTTTTAATATCTCCTCTGAATTATTTTCCAGGTAAAATAAGGCAATCACATAATTTTTAATCGCATTAAATGATACCGCCTGGTTAACTTGTTGTGGATGCAGATTCTTAGAAGTCTTCTTCTCTAACTTGGTAGTGGCTTCCTCAGTTAAAATCGATTCCAGGTTGGTAATGAAGATAGTGGCAAAAACATCTGGTCGCACCGATTCTGCCGTGAGACCACTAAAATTTTCCAGTTGGAGCCGGGTTTTCACCACTCCATAAAGTGTTTCCACACCCCAACGGAGGTGATAAAGTTGGCCAAAAGAGGAGGTTGGAAACTGTATTTCATCCAATAAGTTGGTAACTAATACCTCGAATTCGCCATTCGGTAGCGTGACTCTCACGAAACGAACTCGTAGTGAACTAGGTAACCCCAATAGAGTGATTGCCAGTCGTTTGGTGAGAGAAGGTGTTAAGTTGACTACTTGACTGGAAGCCCCCAATCCCTTTAACATTTGTCGCGCCAGTTGAAAGGAGCCGGCGGAACCACGAACGACAAAATGTCGTTGGTGTTGAACACAAGTAGCCAACCAACGGTAGGAAGTATAACCGCGGTCGAGGAGGAGTAAATCATTGCTCTGAGTAGCTGGTAACTGTAGCACCGCTAAATCTACTTCATAGGCACGAGCTTTTCCTAATTGACTATCTATGACGATTTTATTGAGGACCTCATAACAGACGGAAGCCAAGCCATGAGCAGGTT
>DZAL01000310.1 GCA_022729575.1 Thiomargarita sp. | reverse complement strand
TGAGCTTTGATAACTCCTTGAAGGTTAACACCTCCATTGGTTTGGAGGGACTACCTACACAGGAGTGGTTAAGTAGGTGTACAAGATTCAATAAGTCCGCCATCTCAATCCCCATTCAGTGCTATAACCCATTGATTTATCAATCACTTGGCCTTGTGCATTGATGACATAATAAGTGGGAAAACCTTTAATTCGATACGCTTTGGCCACTTTAGCGGTACCAAGGAGGACGGGTAAAGTTAACTGATGTTTAGCCATAAAGGCTTTTACTTCAGCCACTTCTTGCCAACTCAATGCAATCAATAAAATGGTCAATTCCTGTGGTGGCCGCACTTGTCGTAATTTTTCTAAATTACTTATACTCAAGTGACAAATTTTACACCAAGGGGCAAAAAAATATAGTAAAGTAAGTTTACTTTGGGTATTCAACAGCGGATAAATATGACCATCTAACGTCAATAATTCAAAGTTGGGGATTTCTATATCCCCCCTCGTTGGCAGTAAATCCCGCGTTTGCCAAGCCGTTATACTCCAGATGACCACAAAAATGAATACGACCTCGAGGGGCCAACTGATCCACCACCGTGATCGTAATTGTTTCCATGAAGTTAGCGTCATTTATTTTCTCCTACTTAAGATTTGAAAAACCAATTTGGCCTATGAAAAACCTATTTGGCATTTGGGGTCCCAAAACCGGTTTGGGGACGCCGTCTCTGAAACTCTGGTAAATACCATGTTTGTTATGCACAGGTACTTATTTCCAACTCTTGCCGATTGATTTGGAAAGTCGATTTAAATTTAACACAAAGATTTTCTAAATTTGGCAGATTTGAAAAATCTATTGTGCTATACTAATGAAAACATAAATATGACTAATTTGACTTTCACTTAAGATATTATTTACTATGATCACAGTTGTTGGCAATCTCAAAGGTGGATGTGGCAAAAGCACAGTGACATTTAATCTGGCGCTATGGCTTATTCGTGCCGGCAAAACGGTGCAATTGTATGACCTCGATCTACAAGCAACCCTGACCGACGTAGTGCAAGTCCGTCAAGAGCAAGGTTATGAGCCGTCGCTTAAAGTATTTCCGCGTTGCAATAAAGTACAACCACAAGATGAATTGTTTAAAGATATGGAAATCCTAATGGATGTCGGGACCGCCAATATGACCAGTTTGAAAAAAGCAATTTCATTGGCCAATCGGATTATTGTCCCAGTGGCACCGAGTCAAGCGGATATTTGGTCGACACAACGATTTTTATATATTATCGCCAGTGAAGTGAAAGAGCAACCACCGGAAGTCTTAATATTTATCAATCGTGCGGATACGCACAGTGCGATTCGCGAATCGGATGAAGCCGAAGAGGCATTAAAATCTTTGCCTGGGGTTAAATTTTTACCTTGCCGGCTCTGCCAACGCACCACTTATCGTCGCTCATTTAGTGAAGGGTTAGCCGTGTTTGAGTTGGAATCGTCAGGAAAAGCTAGCCAAGAGTTTGAAGAATTAGCCAAATTTTTGTATCCTAATATTTAAAATATTTTACATACATTTATCACTTTAGGCATCCTCACCTTTAGCCCAGCCCTGTTTTCTCAAGCAGCGGAATAAATTCCGGACTCCAACAGCAAACGCGACCAAGTTATGACCTCATCCATTTCTTCCTCCTACTTAGACCTTGACGGTGCCATGGGCGAAGGCGGTGGCCAAGTATTACGCACGGCCCTCGCCTTGGCGGTTTGTACCGGTCAATCTTTTCATATCATCAAAATTCGGGCGGCGCGAAAAAAACCCGGTTTGCAACAACAACATTTGACCGCGGTGCGAGCCGCTACCAAAATTTCTCAGGCTCAAGTGGAAGGCGCTAACCTGGGTAGCACCGAATTAACCTTCAGGCCTGGGGAAGTACGTCCTGGCAATTATCAGTTTGCGATGAGCACGGCGGGTAGTACCACTTTAGTGTTACAAACGATTTTATATCCACTGCTCTTGGCCAGTGGACCTTCGCAATTAACTTTGGAAGGAGGTACGCATAACCCACTGGCCCCGCCGGTAGATTTTATCACTCAAACTTTTTTGCCCATTCTCAATCAGTTAGGACCCCAAGTGAGCGCCCAGTTAACCCGCTATGGTTTTTATCCCAAAGGCGGTGGACAACTTACCGTGGACCTCGTACCCACTGCTCACTTTAAACCTTTGGTGTTGATGGAGCGTGGTAAATTAGTAGCACGACAAGCGAAAGCGATAGTGGCGGGGATTCCTGACCATGTAGCGCACCGTGAATTGCAACGAGTGGCCGATAAACTAAAGTGGCCAGCGGAATGTTTAGTGCCTGACATCCTACCGGCGGTCCAAGGGCCAGGAAATGTGCTGTTGTTACAACTACGTTATGAGCACGTCACGGAAATTTTTACCAGTTTTGGTGAGCGTCGTCTGCCAGCAGAAAGTGTGGCCGATAAAGCGATACAGCGGCTCCAACAATATCTGGCTGCCGAAGTCCCAGTAGGAGAATATTTAGCCGACCAATTGCTAATACCGTTAGCTTTAGCGGGCAAAGGAGAATTTTTAACCGTGGCCCCAAGTACCCATACCTTAACTAATATCGAAGTGATTAAAACTTTTTTGCCGGTACCTATCACGGTCACCAAAGGCCCAGAGAAAGGATGGATCATCAAGATTTAAAATTTCCTTTAAGTAACTCACCTTACGCACCACCACCCCCAACCCCTCCTTAGTAAGGAGGGGGGTGACCTCCCCTCTTTCTCCCCTCCTCACCAAGGAGGGGCTGGGGGTGGTTCTTTCCTTACCAAGGAGGGGTTGGGGGTGGTTCTTTCTCCCCTCCTTACCAAGGAGGGGTTGGGGGTGGTTATGCGTGAAGTGAATCACCAAGTAAAATAACCTAAACGATAACTATGATTGACCTTAACGCTAAAATTATCATCACCGGTGCCGCCGGTCTGGTTGGTCAAAATTTGATTGTGCAGCTTAAAGAAAAAGGCTATCGCAACCTAGTGGCCATCGACAAACACGAATACAATTTAAATATTCTCCAGCAATTACATCCAGAAGTACACACCGTATTGGCCGATTTGGCCCAAGCGGGAGAGTGGGAGCACACTTTTGCCGGTGCCGCTTGTTTAGTCATGTCACAAGCACAAATTACTAGCAAGACCGCGGCGGAGTTTATACGTAACAATATTGCAACAACGACTCAAATTCTAAGAGCCGCCCAGCAACACCAGATACCTTATCTGGTCCATCTTAGCTCCTCCGTGGTTAATTCGGTCGCTCACGATGACTACACCAATACTAAAAAAGAGCAAGAGCAAATGGTACTCGCCAGTGGGATTAAATCTTGCGTATTACGACCAACTTTAATGTTTGGTTGGTTTGACCCGAAACATTTGGGCTGGCTCTCTCGATTTATGGAAAAAACGCCGATTTTTCCCATTCCCAGTCATGGTCGTTACACTCGTCAACCGTTGTATAATAAGGATTTTTGTCATATTATTATCCACTGTATCGAGCATCAACCGGTTGGTGCCATCTATGATATTGTGGGTAGCACTTCGATTGATTACGTTGACATCATTCGCACTATTAAGAGCGTGAAAGGGTTAACCACGCGGATTGTGCATATTCCCTACTGGCTCTTCTATGTCCTGCTTAAAATTTATGCGCTATTTAGTCGTACCCCCCCGTTTACGGCTAACCAGTTGACCGCGTTAACGGCAGGAGATTATTTTACTGGAGTGGACACGGAAAAAACTTTTGGTATCAAGCAAACACCTTTTGCTGAGGCCATTGCGGAAACTTTCAATGACCCGCGTTATAGTAAAGTGGTACTAAAACTTTGAGCAGATTTGTTTGACCAGATTTGACAACTTTTCGAAAGTTGTCAAATCTATAAGACCACTGGTCATCATTAGACTTGATATGAAATTCAAATCAGACATAATGAAGTCAAACTGTTACGTCGGTAAAATCGGAATAAGAGGCGAACGCCTGGCCCGCAATTTTTATCTCGATCCTGCGTGGAAACGAGATAATAAGATACAATCTCTTCAAGCAATGATCGTGAATTTACCCAATAAGGAGTTAAACAAGGAGTTAAACCATGCAAATCGCTTCATTACGTTACGATGTCATTTTCAAAAAAG
>DZAL01000451.1 GCA_022729575.1 Thiomargarita sp. | reverse complement strand
TGGTAGGTGGCTTTTAGGGTTGGCTGGCGGTAGTCGGGATTTAGCAGCAGTTGGCTGGTGAAGTCCCAGGATGTTTCGTAGGAGTCCCAGTCTCTGCTTGAAATAGCGATACAATCATAAACTTGCTGAGTAACGCTATAGTCCAATTTAGTTGTATCAACTAGCGGAAGACGGCCAACGTCGCCAATCTGGTAGTTCAGAGTTGGATTAATGATTTCCAGAAACCTATTTCCAATTTTAGAAGATAATATTGGAAGAATAGTTTTTAAAAGGTTTGCATTTTCCGAATGGCCAATTGCTCCGGCATCATCAAACAAAAAACCGCCAGAGCAATAACGAGCTGTAAAGTTCCCGCTAGTAATTTTTGACCACGTCAATGCCTGCTTGAATGAATATTCAAGATTTTGTGGTCGAGAACGCAACTTTCCATCATCGTCATAGAAATTTTTAATTTCATACCCATCGTTTTCCCAGTTAATAATATTTTCATGGTTACCATACCACTTTCTAAACGGCCCACCTTTATGAATAGGAAACCACTTTTTCCCTGATTTTTCGCTTTCGGCCCGTGATCTGAGGTTAAATCCTATTTTATTGAATTCGCACTCATGCCACTCGCGAAGAAATCGGCCATTATCTGAAGTAGCCAGCCCCTTACGCATTTCGATTACATTATTTAGTGTTTCACATTCATCAAAAGCACGGATAACATCTTTGCTCACCCAATATGCAATCGGACTGCCGGGTATTTTCTTGAAATCTGCGGCAGAGGATCGGAATAGCCAACCGCAGTCAGGGTTCTTAACCGCTTCGCGGATGGCGGCGTCTTTCTCAGCTTCGGAATTGCCCGCAACTAACCTTAGATAGCCGCCCTTGTAATTCAGATTGTTTGCGTTTTTCAAAACAAAGGCGGTGGTTGAAACTACTTCACCGCCGATACTGTCAAATGCTCTCGCACCAAGGTGAGCCATTGATAGCAGTGTATTCTGTCCCAGAACCCGTGCAC
>DZAL01000141.1 GCA_022729575.1 Thiomargarita sp. | reverse complement strand
CTCAAAGGTTTAGGAAACTTTGAGCTTTGATAACTCCTTGAAGGTTAACACCTCCTTCTTCGCTTGCCAAATCTTGAAAGTGTCTTTCTACTGCATTTTTGCGTACCTCACCATAGGTAAAGTAGTGTGGTCCTAAAATGGGAGTGGGGTATTTGTTCATCACGTCACTATTTGTCATTTGACTGAAATAGTTCTCAACGGCAGAAGAGATGAGATCTAAAAAAGAACGTAAGCTAATCGTGTTAAAAGATATATGGTGTTGCACACGGAATTACTCTTGATTTTCTATTTGATGGTAATGAAAGTCAACCCATTTTATTGACGTAATTCTTTCTCGCGGTCTATACAATTGGTCGAGCCGCACGGGATTACCGTAGAAAAAAGGATTCATTGCTATCAATTCATCCATTATTCATGATAAAATAAGGATATTTATGGCAAATGGTATAAAAACAAGTTTACCACTTTACAAGAATTAAGGATTGCCGCCAACTTAGATTTGACAATTTGTTGAAAGTTATCAAATTTTTAATAAAAACCTCTCTACGATTAGTAATTTTTGCGAAAATTTTTTAAAACACATGATTTAAAAATTGAATTAGTACAGTACGAAAATTTTTCATTTAAAAATTTAATTTTTTGACATACATCAAAGTGATTATACTAAACACCTTTTATTCTCTAATTTTAGGTTATCTATAATCCTCTTACTTAAACTTTTAAAGTTAAGAATCGAGAGTTCCGGGAAAATTTTCCTGCCATCTCCTAACCACAAGGAACGCGCAGTCAATGGTTTCAGAAAAATTTTCCTGAGACTAGAAATTTAAAGATTTAAGATATTTACTTACCTTACGCCTGACCACCCCCAGCCCCTCCTGGCTAAGGCGGGGAATATACCCTGCGATTCAGGTGGTGCTTACTCCCCTCCTTACCAAGGAGGGGTTGGGGGTGGTCGAGTTAACCGAAGGTCTCATATTTACTCTCATCAACCACTACAAAATAGTTTCAAGGAGAAACCGATGAGTACCAATAATCTCTCACGCCGCCATTTTCTAAAAATGGCCGGTGCGGCGGGATTCGGTTTAGCAGTGTCTTCCCCCCAAGACCTGTTTGCTGAATACCGTTATCTTAATCCTGTTAACATAGCGAATCCCCTCGCTGAATACCCTAACCGTGATTGGGAACGAGTATACCGGGATGTCTTCCGGCATGATCGCCAATTCGTGTTTATGTGTTGTCCCAATGATACCCACAATTGCTTACTCAATGCTCTGGTCAAAAACAATGTGATTGTGCGTATAGAACCCTCTTATGGCTATAACCAAGCCCAAGACCTTTATGGTAACACTGCCTCCGCCCGCTGGGATCCGCGCTGTTGCCAAAAAGGTCTCGTCTTGGCCCGTCGTTTCTATGGCGACCGTCGCGTCAAAGGAGCCTTTATTCGAAAAGGTTTTAAAGATTGGGTCGACCAAGATTTTCCACGCGACGAAAAAACCGGGGTTGCACCCAAAGAATTGATGCGCCGGGGCTGGGATAGCTGGGTCAAGGTGCCTCATGCCGAAGCTCAACAATATCATGCCAAAGCCTTATATAACGTCGCTAAAACCTATTCTGGAGATCAAGGTAAACAATACTTACTGAATCAAGGTTATGACCCGGATATGGTGGAACAAGTCGGCGGTGCTGGTACTCGTGTCCTCAAGTTCCGCGGTGGCATGGCCAAGCAAGGTCCGGGACGGATTTTTGGGGCCTTCCGCATGGGCAACAGCATGTCTTTGTTAGATGCCAACTTACGCGGCGTGAAACCAGAAGAAGCTAAAGGCAGTGGTACTTGGGACTCTTACTCGTTCCATACCGACTTACCGCCAGGACATCCAATGGTCGCCGGCGAACAAACCAATGATTTTGAATTGTTCGATGCCGAAAATTCCAATTTAATCATTGCTTGGGGACTTAACTGGATTACCACCAAGATGCCAGATAGTCACTGGTTAACCGAAGCGCGTTTAAAAGGCACCAAAACGGTGACCGTCACCGTAGAATATTCGGCGACCGCTTCCAAATGTGATGAAGCCATTGTGATTCGTCCTGGCACTGACCCGGCCTTTGCACTCGGATTAGCGCAAGTGATTATGGCGGAAAAGTTATACAATGTCGATTACGTAAAACGTTTCACCGACTTGCCCACCTTAATCCGGATGGATACCTTGGAACGGTTGGCCGCACATGAAATATTCGCCGATTACCAAGAAGTCACACCAGCCAACTGGAGCGAAATTATTCCCGAAGGCAAAAAAGCTCCTGCCACGATTAAACAAAAAGGTGTGCAAATCCCAGAGAAACTGCTAAAAGAATTTTCTGGTTTTGTGATGTGGGATACCAAAACCAATAAAGCCGTGGCCGTCAACCATGACCAACTCGGTGACCATTTCACCAAATTAGGTATCGACCCCGCCTTGACCGGCACCTTTAAAGTCAAATTGGCTGACGGTAAAGAAATTGAAGTCCGTCCCGTTTTTGACCTGACCCAGCAGTATGTGAACGATAACCTAACGCCAGCACAAGTCGAAAAACTCACTTGGGCCCCACAAGCTGCTGTTACTTCGCTGGCTCGTGACATTGCTAAAAGTGAAGGTCGTACTCTCATTGCTTGTGGCATGGGACCAAATCAATTTTGGAATAACGATAACAAGGACCGTGCTATCTTCCTGGTCCTCGCCCTGTGTGGCAGTTTGGGTCGTCACGGTGGCAATATCGGTTCCTACGCCGGCACTTATAAGAATACTCTATTTGCAGGAATGCCCAAATATGTGATGGAGGATCCATTTGAACCGCAATTGGAAGCCCATGGTGAAGTGAAAACTCGCATCACCATTCGTCCAGAATCCATGCACTATTGGGCCAATGGCGAACGTATTGTCAAGGCCGGCAATAAGACCATCACCACCGGGGCCCACGTTCCCACGCCGACCAAAGCAATTTGGCAAGTCAATTCCAATTCCAGTTTGGGCAATCAAAAAGGTCACTATGATGTCGTCAATAATACCTTGCCCCGCGCCGAAGTGGTGGTCTATAACGAATGGTGGTGGACCGCTTCCTGCGAATATAGCGACATCGTTTACGGTGTAGATTCCTGGATGGAATTTAAACATCCCGACTTCACCGCATCTAATACCAATCCTTTCTTGCAAGTCTATCCACGCACGCCCATTAAACGGAGTTTCGACACTATTGCCGACATCGAGACTTATTTAGGGGTCGCCCGTGAAATGACCAAATTGACGGGAGATGAACGGTTTGAGCAAATGTGGCACTTCGTAGCCCAAAATCAAGTAGAAGTCTATTTGCAACGCATTCTGGACTACTCAGGACCACTGAAGGGTTATAAATTCTCGGATTTAGAAGGATTAGCCAAGGTCGGCATTCCCGCTTTGATGAACACTCGTACCTATCCTCGTATCAACAGCTACGAACAAGTTCAGGAATCGAAACCGTGGTACACGAAGACGGGACGATTAGAATTTTATCGTCCAGAAAACGAGTTCATCGAAGCCGGTGAAAATTTGGTGGTACACCGTGAGCCTTCGGATGCCACCTTTTATGATCCATGTGCCATTTTGGCCACCGCGCATCCGGCGATTCGTCCTAAAACCATTAAAGATTGGGACATTCCAGAAGAGGACCGCACCCATATCACGCGCCAAATGCGCAACACCAGTTACGAGTTAACGGCACTACTGGCGACTCAACATCCACTGCGGCCACAAGGCTGGGACCATATTTTCCACACCCCGAAATATCGTCACGGGGCGCATACCATGCCCATTGACACCGATTATATGGCCACCTTATTCGGTCCTTTTGGTGACGCTTATCGGTATGACAAACGAATGCCAGGGACTGGAGAAATGTATGTTGACCTCAATCCACAAGATGCCAAGCAATTGGGAATTAACGACGGTGATTATATCTGGATTGATGGTGACCCCAATGATTTACCCTTCCGTGGTTGGAACGATCCAGCGCGAAAAGCAGAATACAAAGTCGCCCGTTGTATGGCCCGAGCCCGTTACTACCCAGGGACTCCTCCCGGCATTACCCGCATGTGGTTCAATGGCTACATGGCTACCCCAGGCACCGTCAAAGCCCATGAATCTCGTGAAGATGGCATCGCGAAAAATGCCGAAACTAATTACCAATCCTTATTCCGTTACGGCGGTCACCAAAGTCTGACTCGGTCTTGGTTGAAACCGACTCATCAAACTCACACCATGATCAGTCGCAAGTCCTGGACCAATGAGGTGACTAAAGGGTTTAACGTCGATGTTCACTGCGTTACCGGAGCCCCACGCGAAGCCCTGGCCAAATTCACCAAAGCCGAAGACGGTGGTATCGGTGGTAAAGGTCTCTGGCGACCGGTCACGTTGGGTTTACGTCCGACCAGTGAAAGTGAAGCCTTCAAAGCATATTTGCAAGGCGGCTTCGTGGGTCTCACCAAAGTATAAAGCAAATTTTCAGGAGCACATATTATGGCTAAAGTATATAATTGGCAACTCGGACGGGACATGGAATACCTGTATGAAGGTGTGAGACCACAACGGCAATTTGGCATGATTTTAGACACCAACAAGTGTATTTCATGTCAAACTTGCACCGTCGCCTGCAAGACCACTTGGACTCCAGGACGAGGCCAAGAGTACATGTTTTGGAACAACGTGGAAAGTAAACCCTACGGTTTTTACCCGTTGGGCTGGGATGTCAACATTTTAGAAAAACACGGCGTGCAAAACATCGATGGCGCAGTTTATCAAGGCAAAACGCTGTATGAATCGGCCCCAACTGGAGAACGCATTTTAGGTTATTTGCCCAATGAAATGGACTATGCGCATCCCAATATTGGTGAAGATGATTCGTTGGGGCAATTAGGACAAGGTGGACATTTCACCGCCACCCATACGCAGTGGATGTTCTATCTCCCTCGAATCTGCAACCACTGCACTTATCCTGCCTGCTTAGATGCTTGTCCACGGCAAGTGGTTTACAAACGTCCCGAAGATGGCATCGTCTTACTGGACCAAACTCGTTGTCGCGGCTATCAGGAATGCGTTCGTGGTTGTCCTTACAAGAAAACCTTTTTCAATCCGCTGACGCGAGTGTCGGAAAAATGTATCGGTTGCTATCCGGCTATCGAAAATGGTCGTCAAACGCAATGCACTATCACTTGCATTGGCAAGATTCGCTTACAAGGATTTATCTCGCCACCAGATAAAATACGAGAAGACAATCCCCTAGATTACCTGGTGCATGTCGCCAAAATCGCCAAACCATTATACCCGCAATTTGGGTTAGAACCAAATACTTACTACATACCGCCGATACATGTACCGCCCGCTTATTTACAACAAATGTTTGGGTCTAGCGTGGAGGCCGCGATGGCGGCCTATCGACAAGCCAAGGACGACAAGAAATTGTTAGCCGCGTTATTGCTGTTTGGGGCCACCCCTTATATTATTCATTCCTATCGCTTAATTGATGATAAAGCCGTGGGTTATGATGAAAAAGGAGGAGAATTGGTGCGGGTGCCATTGAAGGAACCAATCTTCGAACGTCCCTTACAAGATGAGCGTTTTGGTCAAGTGATTCGTACCAACATTACCTAAGGAGAGAAATATCATGCGCTTCAGTTATCATCTAAATACCTGGGCCACCGCTGGGATATTATCCGTCCTCTCGCTAACGGTCGGCGCACAAACGCCACTACCAGCGGGACGAGTATCAAATGTCCCCTTAACTGACCCCAGTGCGCCGTTTTGGGCCCAACAGCCAGTGGTAGAAGTACCGATGTTACCACAGAATGTCACCACCCCTAACCACTTGCAACCAACGGTCTCACAATTGCAAGTACGGGCCGCTCATGATGGGTTCAAAATTGCTTTTTTAATCGAATGGTCTGATGCCACCATGAGCCTGCGAAACGTCGTCAATCAATTTGCTGACAACGTGGCCATTGAACTGCCAGTTAACCCCAAACCGGAAGCGTTACCCGCTCCCATGATGGGCCATCTTGGCGGACGAGTGTCCATTCTGCAATGGCGTTCCGTGTTTCAAAATGACCTCATCGCTGGGGCACCCACGGTACGTTCGCTCTATCCCAATGCGTTGGTAGATGTTTATCCCGACGAATTGTTGAAAGCCAGTGATGCCCGTCCTTACCAAGGTGCGCTAGGCTTAGACAACCCAGTTTCACGTCCGCGTGGGACTCCGGTGATTGAACAAATGGCGGAAGGATGGGGCACGCTCACTGATAAAACGGCACAACATGGCGAAGGGATGGGAGCTTGGAAAGATGGCAAATGGCAAGTCGTGATCAGTCATCCGTTACTGACCCAAGACGAAAACGACACCCCCTTAACGCCAGGGCTGGCCACCTCCGTGGCTTTTGCTGTTTGGGATGGCGGCAATCACGAAGTAGGTGCCCGTAAAGCCTGGGCTAATTGGGTGCCCTTGCAAATTGCACCGTAAGGAGATTTGACAACTTTTTGAAAGTTGTCAAATTGGAGGAGATTTGACAACTTTTCGAAAGTTGTCAAATCTATTTCACCGTAAGGAGATTTGACAACTTTTCGAAAGTTGTCAAATCTATTGCACCGTAAGGAGATTTGACAACTTTTCGAAAGTTGTCAAATCTATTGCACCGTAAGGAGATTTGACAACTTTTCGAAAGTTGTCAAATCTGTTTCACCCTCTACGAATTACCAATGGATTCATAAATTATGCCCACCACACTACCCACCACCTTAAACGACAAAGCCGAACATCTCCTCAAACGTGCTACCTTATTTAAAACTTTAGCTCAAGGCTTTTGCTATCCAAATTCAGGCCACCGTGACACCGTCTTAGAAGCCGGTAGTCGCTTACAGGAAGTCAATCACGCCACCTCCCCCTCGCGGAAATTGACTCGTGACTTACGAACCCTGCTACACGTTTGGGAACATGCTTCGGACTCTCAATTAGCGACCGAATACTTACGCTTATTCTTAGGCAGTGCGCCCTGTTCACTCCACGAAACCGCCTATGGCGATGGCCGTCGCATCGCCGGTCGACCGGTGGAATTAGCAGATATTAGTGGCTTTTACCTCGCCTTTGGCTTTGAGTTAACCGAAGTTCAACCCGACTTACCGGACCAATTAGCCGTGGAATTAGAATTTTATAGTTTAATGCTCCTCAAACAAGCCTATACTCTATTCTCCCGACGATTACCGGCATATCAAATAGTTAAACAAGGCACCGTCAGTTTTTTGAATCAACACTTAGGCCGTTGGGTAGGCACCTTTACTCGTAAGTTGCAAGAATCTCAAGCACCTCTGGCCTATCAAACCTTAGCCTCTTTACTGTTGAACAGTATCGAAGTGGAATGTCGGTATTGGCATATTCAACCAGTGTTAGTAGAAGGACGTTTACCACCGGATTTGATACAGGAAGATAACCTCAGTTGTCCCAAAGACCAAACGCCAATTCATTAGGCGGATTGGAGCCAATGGTTTTAATTTAGCCAGCGTAGGGTGCGTTAGGCACGTCTGTTTGCGCCGTCACGCACCTTTTTCTTCCTCATTTCTCTAGTTCCCACGCTCCAGCGAAAGTAGCGTAACGCACCTCTCAATATCGACCATGGTGCGTGACGGCGCAAACACACGCGCCTAACGCACCCTACACTCGCCAGTTCCCACGCCCCAGCGAAAGTAGAAAGTAGGGAGCGATAGCGATAGCGTAACGCACCTCTCAATATCGACCATGGTGCGTGACGGCGCAAACACACGCGCCTAACGCATTTTACACTCGTTCAACCCAGGAGTACCAAGCGGAACTTTGTACAAAGCTCCGCTTGGTACTCCTGGTGATTGAGATTGTAAAAATAGTTTAACTTCCCCCTTGGCAAACACTCTCACCAAATGCTACCCTAAACTCCTATTAGTTAGATTAGAAATGCCAGGTTAAAATTATCAGTGGCCACTGGGGGGTAAATTCTGATGACCGTTAAGCGTCCCCCGTCACTGACTCTCCAACTGGTTTGGTGGCTCGCTAGTCTCCTGTTGCCCTTGGCCAGTCAGGCTCAGGACTACACCTATGATGCCCTCCACCGTCTCACCACCGTGACCACTACCGACGGCCAAGTCTGGTCTTATCATTACGATGCTGCCGGCAATCTCCTCTAGGTCACCGCGAATGACACTCCCCCTCCCCCGTGCTTGCTCTATGGCGTGCATGATGCCAACCGCAGCGATAGTCAATTATTTACCGTCAATCCTAGTCAAAATTTTGCGGTTAAACTCCTCGGTGAATTACCTCGTCACTACGACCTGGAAGCCTTAGATATTCACCCCACCACCCATCAACTGTATGCCGCTTCGGGTGCTGATGGTTTAGCGGCTGGTTCTCTCTACACCGTCAAGGCTGACACCGGGGAGTTAACTTGGGTCGGCGCCAGTGGTTTTGGCGAGATTAATGGGATTTCCTTTCGTGCCGATGGCAGTTTATGGGGGTGGGCCACCGACGTGGGTTTAGTACAGTTAGACCCGCAAACGGCTCAAGGGACGGTAGTCATGGCCGCGACGGGAATGATTGAAGACCTCAGTTGGGATAATGAAGGAGTCATGTTGTATGCCGTGGCCGCCAATCAATTATGGGCCTTCAATAGTCAAACGCAATGGGTGTCTCAATTAAGTTGCACGTGGCCCAGCGGTAAACTCGAAGCCCTTGAAATGCTCCCAGAGGGAGACTTATTATTGGCGATTCATCAAGACCGTGCCGTCAGTCTTCACGCTTTGTCGTTAAGCGATTGCACCGTGGTCAGCGTGGACCTACCCGTGGGGCTAGGCGACACGAAACTCAACGATATCGAAGGATTGGCCTGGCCATCGGCGGCTTGTCAATTTCGGTAGTCCCTACCAGCCAATGGAGGTACTAACCGCAGTGGTGTATGACATTTCGTTGATACACCAGACCACTACCGCCCACTGCCATTAAGTTAAGCTAAAATTACGGCGTTGGTGTCCAAACCTTCAGCTTTGGCAACGCCGTCTTACCTTGACCAATCTCGTACAAATCTAAAAGTTTGGACTCCAACGCGGCTTAACTTAATGGCATTGACCGCTACCGCCGGGGTCGAAGACTCCTAAACCTGGTAGGTGCTAAGTTTCCTAAACCTTTGAAGTTTAGGAAACTTTGAATCTTGGTAACTCATTGAATTTTAAGACCTCCATTAGCTTGGAGCGACTACCAGCGTAGGAACGAGAAACAGTGTTAATCATCTTTATGCGAACCAACCAAGCCTTCACAATAATTACATCCAAAAATGCCACTATGGCTCATATCACCTGTATTTAGATCATAGCACCAATCACAGTGCTCTAATTTGCCAAATGTACCAAAGCAACATGTACAGGTGTATAAATCATCTTCAGTTTTGATTACAGTATGGTATCCATCACAATCACTACAATTTCCAGACTCATCATCGCCATCTTTTGCAGCTCTGTACGCGGCATCGTCATCCGTTAAAATTGCAGCAAGTTCATTTGGTTCAAATTTTTTGCCACAGTCTTCGTTTTCACAGGTAGAAAATCCTTCATTTTCAAAAAACACTAACTTCCCACAATCTGGACATTTGATTTGCAGACATTGCTCACTTAGTCCGCAAACCATACATTCAGATTTATAAACAATATTTTGGCCGGTGTCATGTTTCTGCGCTTCAAATTTACACGAAGGGCATACTCTGAATAGAAAACCTTGATGTTTAAGTTTTTCTATCTCAGGAGATAGTTTTTCAAATACAACGATAAGAAACTTAGTAAAACGCTTTAATGATTCATTTATGTCATTAATTCGAATTGACCAAGGAGAAAAAACATCTTTCCATTGTCCTGACAATTTTTTGTGTAAAAAATACCACGCTGTTAATTGCTCCTTAACAATATCTGCCTTTTCCTTATCATGGTTATCTATATGAGCAACATGAAAAAAGTGAACCATTTTGTTTCGGTGTTCACCAACTTTTTCAAATATTTCTAGCTCTTCTTTTGATAACTTACTTCCAACTATTTTTTCTAACTTTTTAGCGGCTTCAGTAAGTGCAACTGATTTAAAATCACCACGAATAAATTTCGACCAATCTGCTTCTTTTACAACAACCAAACTCCAATGTTCAGCCATTAGCCTTGCTTTAATGAATAATTCCACTGCTGCATAAAAATGAATTACGGAATATTTAGGACGATCATTGTTAAGGTCATCAATTGCAACTCTCAGAAAATCGAAAGCGTTTTCTACTAGACGGTTAAACATGTCTTCTTTTTTATTCACTAGATTCTCCTAACCCTTAACACCTGCTTCAAAGTAAAAGTAGGGCGTGCAAAAGCGTAGCGTTGCACACCAGAATTCAATATTAATCAATAGATTGGGCGAAAAAACCAAAGGACGTTTTGCTCACCCTACTCTGGCTATTGCAGAATAATCTCAACAGATGGTGCCGTCGTTTTCTATGTTAGCGACACCTTTTACAGTACCACCTGTCTCTTGTAGACCATGTTGAGTCGGGGCACCATAAATTCGTTTGGTTTGTTTCGCTCGCGCACGGTCCGAATCATCACCTATTAGCAAACCCTCATTAATTCCATAGCGTCTTAAAATCAACTGTACGCTACAAGATAGCAATGATTCCCATGGTATTTTGCGGTGTTTAAACATCCACGATAAAGCCGACAAGGTGTAGCTACCCAAGCTGAGTCGTTCAAACGCCACCCAACTGACTTTGTTCGCCAATAATATTCCCATTATACAATAAATATTCCCATTATACAATAAATCAACCAATATTTGTGTGTGTTATTCAATCGGTGTTCAGGTGCATCTGATTGTAATTGTTGGTCAAGTTCGTCAATAAAGAGGTTTATGAATGGCCGTGGTTTCGACAAAATCATGGTTATTTTCCGCACCTTAGTTTTTTCTATTTACTTACTTAATTTAGGTTAAGCGAATCAGAAGCATTTGTCAAGACTCAAAAACTTGATAGTCGAGTATAATGAGTTAAATAATTCAATTCGCGTAACGGATGCTTTAGCGAGCGTAGGGTGCGTTAGGCGCGTGTTTTTGCGCCGTAACGCACCTTTGTTGGAGGAATTCCCGGTTACTGTTTTCTTGGTGGTTTTGGGGAAAATGGTGCGTTACGCGGTCGCTAACGCACCCTACGCTTGCTTAGTGGTACCGGCGCCGACGGGGTTCAACTGTTTGCCAATACTTACAACGACTGGCGACGAATCACGACCCAAGACAATGGACGAGCCGAGAATGCCAAAGTGCAATTGGCCACGGCGACTTCCAGTGCGACTGGCCAAGTGACCACGACAGTGACCAATCGCCTTGGTGGGAAGCGCACCTATACCTTCAATAATCAAGGTCGGTTACTGAGTTTTCGCAACGAGTTGGGTCACCAGGTCACCTATACTTATGATGCACTAGGGAATCGTACCAGTGCCACCGATGAATTAGGACGACGCACGACCTTGGCTTATGACCATCACGGTAACTTAAGTGCTATCACCAATGCCTTGGGTCAAACCACCCGCTTGAAGTATGACGACCATCATCGTCGGTTAGCCGTGACGAATGCGTTGGGGAAGACCATACGCTTCACTTATGAGGCTAAGGGCAACCTCCTCAGCATGACCGACCCACTTAATCAGGTGACTCGTTATACCTACAACGACGCTGGACAAGTGTTGACCCAAACCAGCCCACGCGGAGGAGTAACCACTTTGGCTTACGCCAACGGTCGTCCAACCCAAGTGACTGACCCAGAAGGAGTCATTTACACCCTCGGCTATGATGCGGCCGGTCGGTTGGTGAGCCTGACAGATACGGTTCTTCACACCACGACCTTAACTTACGATGGCAAGAGTCGTGTGACTGCGGTGACCAATCCTCTCGGTCATTCGATTCACTTGACTTATGACCACCGTGATAAGGTATTGACTTTCACCGAGGCCAACGGTCAAGTCACTCATCGTCAGTATGATGGGAATGGCAATCTAATCCGTCAAATCAACCCGTTGAATCAAGAAACTCGCTATGAATATGAGGGGGAAAATCGTCTTATTCGGGTTATTGATGCAAAAAATCAGGTAACTCAATTAGGTTATGATGCCAAAGGACGATTAATTAGTTTAACTAATCCTTTAGGTGACACCCAAACGCTGGAATACGATGCGGCCGATAACTTACTCAAACAAGTTGATGTGCTAGGAACAGCCGTCATCTCTCTTAACTATGATGAGTTAGATAATCCAACTCGCGTCACGGACGCTTTAGCCAATCACACCTTCTTTGACTATGATGAGTTGAGTCGGTTGACCCAAACCACGGACCCGTTGGCGGCTGGGACTCAATTCCATTATGACGACCTCAATCGGTTAATCGCCAGTGTCGATGCGTTAACCGGGGTCTCCAGCCAAAAGTTTGATGCTGATGGCAATCGGGACAACTTGACCGACCCCAAGAATAATCCAACTCAATTTGACTTTGATTTAAGTGGTCGCTTGGTTCAAGAGATGGTAGCGACTGGCAATCAGGTCAAATACAGCTATAACGCTAGAAATTTACTGGCACAAATTACCAATGCCAGAGGACAGTCTCGGCAATTGGAATATGATGCCGCTGGCCGAGTGACCCATTTCACTGACATTGATGGTACCGTTAGTTTTACCTATGATAACAACGGTAACGTCCTCACGGTCAGTGACTCCCAAGGCGCCATCACTCGCACTTATGATGCGCTCAATCGTGTCGCCAGCTATACCGATGTGAATGGGAACACGTTGCATTATGAGTATGATGAAGTTGGGAATTTAGTCGTTTTAACCTATCCTGATGATAAGCAAGTACGTTATGAGTACGATGCGACTGACCAATTGGTCAAAGTCACAGATTGGGCTGGAAGAATCACGCAATATCAGTATGAGGCGAATGGACGTTTGATTAAAACGCTTCGTCCCAATGGCACGGTGCAAACTCGGCAATACGATGTGAAGGGACAATTGCTGGCGCAAACGGATTTGGATGCTCAGGGAAATCGCTTGGTAGCTTATACCTTTAGCTACGATGCGGCTGGGAATCTGGTTCAAGAATTGGTTACGCCAGAACTATTGCCTGTTTTACCGGCCTCGGTCAAGATGACTTATACGGCCGCGAATCGGTTGGCGACTTATAATGGTCAGGCCGTGCCATTTGATGCGGACGGGAATTTGTTGACGGTGCCGTTGAATGGGCAAATGAGTGCGTTGCAGTTTGATTCTCGGAATCGGTTGATTCAAGCGGGAAATACGAGTTATCGTTATGATGTGGAGAATCAACGGATTGGCGTGAATCAGAGCCGTTACGTGGTTAATTCGCAACCGGCCTTGAGTCAAGTTCTCGTCAAGGAGGAGAATGGGGTTAAGACGTTTTATGTCTATGGACTGGGATTGATTGGTGAGGAGATGAACGGTCAATACCGGAGTTATCACTTCGATTATCGTGGGAGTACGGTTGCGCTGACTGATGGAAGCGGACAGGTAATTCAGCGGTTTCAGTATGCACCGTATGGCGAGTTGGTTAGTGGTGATGCGACTAAAACGCCGTTTTTGTTTAATGGGATGTATGGGGTGATGACTGATGATGACGGGTTGTATTACATGCGGGTGCGGTTTTATAGTGCGGAGATTAAGCGGTTTGTTAATCAGGATGTGTTGTTGGGGAAGGTGGCGGTCGGGCAGACGTTGAATCGGTTTACTTATGTCAACAGTTCGCCGGTAGGGTCTATTGACCCAGAGGGACGAATTCCGTGGCTGGTAGTGCCAATAATAACGATTGGGTTAATCGTCTATGATATAGTAGTACCACCTACCTTACCTGAAGGTTATGAAGGAGATGCGATTGTTCCAAGTATTGGGCCTGGCGATCTAGTAGGTGGTATTGGAAGTGGTGTTGTCTCCCTTGCGAAAGGGATGTGCAGAATGGTAGCAAAGAGTGGGATGACCCGCTTGTGGCGGGCTGTAGAACCACCAGAACTTGATGACATTCTGCGGTATGGAGATTATAACATTCATCCCAACTCAACGTTTAAACGGTTTGCTTTTGATGAAAGTTCGCTTGATAATTTCATTAGAGCAAATCCGGATCGAACTTACCGTAAAACTTACATTGATATTCCAACAGATAAACTCAATGAAATGTATAGACATCCTGACTCAGGTGGTGTTGGCGAAGCCATCGGTATAGATGTTTTCGAGCATCCTGAGTTTTATGACTGGTTTGATAGAGTCCATGTTTTGGAGCCATGAAGATGAAACGCTTTTATGTTAAAGCCGATGTATTGTTCTTCTCCTCCAACCAGGGGGGACGCTTTTGTATTCCGGTTGGAGATGGGTATGCCCCTTATCTTAGAATTGTTTCTAGCGAAGTAGTTCTTCCGGTTCGTATAAATGGAATGCCCACCGTAGCTAGCAAATTTGAGATAACCTATGCTGTTGAGCTTGAATTAACCTACTATCCTCAAATTGATTATTCGTCATTGATCTTTGGTATTACCTTTGAATTAGTTGAAGGTCCAAAGGTAATTGGCAATGGTCAAGTTACTTCAAATAGGTATGAACGTGAGGTTGGGTAGCCAGATAGGGTGGGCAAACGTCTTTTTGTTTGCCCATCGTTTACGATTAATGGGGGGTTGGTGGGCAATGATAAACCTGTTGCCCACCTGGCTGTGGAACTCAAGCGGCTTGATAGTAGCTTCTTAGAAATTGCCCAGGCTTGGAAACGGCTAGAATCAGGAATATTTACACCTGAAGATATACAGTTGCTTCGGCATGAAATTGCCGAGGCTTGGTATATGAAGAAACCTGGACCCAGTTATAATCAAGCTCATACCGCGGCCCAAAACCGATACCCGAGTCCACTAGAATGACTGAGATTCCTGAGATTACTCAACGATTGGGTTGGTTGGTGAAAAACCACCTTCATGGGTTAGCGGTGCTAGAGTTTTATGAGCATGGTTCGAACTTGCCCCCGGCTTGGCATTGCCTGTTGGAAGGATTGCTAAAATGCAGTAGTGGTTATACTCGCGCCATCTTGCGATTCGTCCTCCAAGAACATCTAACCCCAATCGCGTCGCTTAACTCTGAGGACCTTTTGCGAAAACCCATCACTTCGCCGCTCGTACTCTATGCCGGTTTGAAACGGTTCTGGCAATTGGAGCCTGAACCCTTGCGACAAATGTTAGCGCAAGAAAGTGTTAGAGAATTGGTGGAGTGTGCCAAACAAACGGCTCTGGTTTTTCATGACCTGGAAAAAGGGTCAAAACAGCAAAAGTTGCCCGGTATGGAGTTGCGAGTAAGAGAGTTGGGGCCTGCCATACTGGCTATTTTGTCTTCGTGAAAGCCAGGTAGCGAGCGTAGCGAGCGTAGGGTGCGTTAGGCGCGTGTTTTTGCGCCGTAACGCACCTTTGTTGGAGGAATTCCCGGTTACTTTTTTCTTGGTGGTTTTTGGTAAAATGGTGCCTTACGCTGTCGCTAACGCACCCTACGCTCGCTGACATTAAAATCACTCCTGCGGTACGTCCTCGTACTAATCAGGTAATTCCTGTTTGTAAAAGATGTCAAACTAAGTATTCCATGGATCAATTCCCAGATGGAACTTTATTTGACGAATAATTGAGAGATTTTCATATGTTCGAAACTTTGGAAAGTATCCCTTGGGATCAATTAAGACAGGCACCTGGTGACGCACATCAGGTGCCAGAAGCACTACGTGGTCTGATGTCTAAAAGTATGGATACTTGCAATGCCTCTTATTGGAAACTAGATAACCATGTTGTAGTACAATCGGATCTCTACGAATCGGCTTTTTATGTGGTACCGTTTTTACTGGAAATTTTGAATTCACCAGAGTGCCTCAGACGGGACTTAGTTTATAACTTGCTCTATGAAATAGGTAATGGATATGCTCCTATCACGATTTTATGTCAAGATGACACTGGGAGTGTTCTTCCTCTTCAGCAAGCGTGTAGAGAACGAATTGCAGGTGGTATTGAGACTTACTTGAAAGAAGTGGAAGAACCCAACTCTAAAGTCAGAACTAATGCCTTAGAATTGTTAGCTTCGCTAAAAGAATATGGAAAAACTTTTTTACCACGATTAGAACTCCTGTGGTTAAGAGAAGTTGATAACCAATTTAAGCAAGAACTCAAAGAGATTATACGTTTGGTAAGAGAGTCAGAGTAAATGTAGGTTGGAGTGAGCGAAGCTACCTCCAACGCTAATACCCTGAATAGGTTGGAGCGAGCGTAGGGTGCGTTAGGCGCGTGTTTCACCTCGTTACCACGCTCCGCGTGGTAATGCCGTGAGGACGCTCCGCGTCCCGTCACCACCGCTTTCGAAAAGTTCTTTAAACAGGCTCTTTCAACCAGAAGGGGAAACTGGAAGCAGAGCGTCCTAACGGCATTCCTACGCTCCGCGTAGCCAGGTAGGGTGGGCAAACGTCTTTTGGTTTGCCCACCGATTTTGATGGAGGGGGGGTTGGTGGGCAACAGTAAGGCACGTTGCCCACCCTACCTGGCTATAGCACCACCACCGCCGATGGCAAGCCGGGTTCTTTGGTGTCTTGGCAACTGCCTCCCCGTGCGGCCCCCAACACCGA
>DZAL01000140.1 GCA_022729575.1 Thiomargarita sp. | reverse complement strand
TTAGATTTGATTCTTACTGAAGAGCAGGTAAAATGAATCAGATCGTATCGGCCCATGGGTCCACCGCGGTCAAGATTTGACAACTTTCAAAAAGTTGTCAAATCTGGTACCAATCTAGCGCGGTCAAGATTTGACAACTTTCAAAAAGTTGTCAAATCTAGTACAAATTTGGTATAATCAAGATTTGACAACTTTCAAAAAGTTGTCAAATCTAAGGCTAAGTCAATGATTAAATTAGGAGCAACAATTTATGAGTATTATACTTTCAACGCGGTTCAAACTTCGACCATTTCATTGGTTTTCATTAATATTCTCTAGTTGGTTATATTTTAGTTCTATCATCCCTGCAATGGCTATTACCTGGACCAATCAACAAGCCGCCGATTTGGTACTAGGACAAGCCAATTTTACTACTGCTACCGGCGGTCTCACCCAAAATACCCTTACCAACCCCGTTAGTGTTGCCATTGACCCAACGACGAACAAAGTCTTTGTCAGCGATTCTGGTAACCATCGGGTATTGCGTTTCAGCTCGGTGACCAGTTTAACCAATGGTGCCGCCGCTGAGGTGGTGCTTGGACCAGCCGATTTCACCTCCAATCCCATCGCAACTACCGCTACCGGAATGCACCTGCTAGGAGGAATTTGTGTTGACAGTGCGGGACGGTTGTGGGTGTCTGACTATGGTAACAATCGAGTATTACGCTTTGACAATGCTTCCACTATAGCTACAGGTGCGCCTGCCAATGGCGTGTTAGGACAATCCAGTTTTACTACTTTCGGCAATGGTGCCACCCAGTCCAGTCTGTCGTGGCCTAAAGATGTGGTAATAGATTCAGCCGGCCGATTGTGGGTCGCCGACTATACGAATAATCGGGTATTACGGTTTGATAATGCTGCCAGCAAAGCTAATGGGGCTAATGCCGATGGGGTGTTAGGACAACCTGATTTTACCTCGAGTAGCGTTAACCTCACCCAAAACGGCATGAGTGGGCCCGAAGGTATCACCATCGACAGTGCGGGCAATTTATTCGTTGCCGACCTAAATAATCGTCGCGTCTTGCGTTTCGATAATGCCACCGCCAAGGCCAATGGTGCCAATGCCGATGCAGTGCTGGGGCAACCCAATTTTACCAGTAATACCGTCCTCGTCAGTGCAACCGGTATGAAACCGGCGTATAGCGTGGCCATAGACAACTTGGGGCAGTTGTATGTATCAGATACCGAACACAGCCGTATTCTCATTTACCAGAATGCGGCCACTTTAGGAAATGGTGCCGCCGCCAGTTATGTGTTAGGGCAACCAGATTTCACTTCCGCCACGGCTAACAATGGAGGAGTCTCAGCCAGCAGCCTGTTATCACCACATCATCTCTTTTTTGACAATGTCAGAGACAGTTTATGGGTTGCTGATATCAACAATCACCGCGTCTTCCGTTATGCTATCCCAGAAATCCAATTGTTGGACGGTGCCATTGACCTGCCTCTCAATAGCACCGTGAATCTGGGCGCGACTAATGTGGGAACACCCATTATCAAAATTCTCACGATTAAGACACTGGGGAATGGTAATCTCAACCTCACTGGTTCACCAATGGTCTCCGTAACAGGCACCGGTTTCAGTGTGACCGCTAATCCACCCGCCAGTATTGCTTCGGCTAATCCCTCCATCGTTACTCTCCAGTTCAATCCCGGTGTCGTGGGACCTGCCACAGGGACGGTATCCATCGTGAACAATGACAGCGATGAGAATCCCTTTACCCTGAATTTACAAGCCACCGGCGTTGCTACAGCGGGTTCACCCGTCGTTGTGGACCGCATTGACAGTGACGATACGGGCAGTTTTGCCGCTTGCACTACCGCCGCCAATGATTGCAGTTTACGGGGTGCCGTCGCCGCGGTCACTTCAGGAGGAATCATCAACTTTGATGCCAGTATCGCAGGTCAGACCATTACTTTATCCAATACCATTGTCATCAACAAAAGTTTGACGATAGATGGCACCGGTCAAAAAATCAGTATCAGCGGCAATAACGTCGTGCGGGTCTTTATGGTGATCACTGGAGTGCCAACCTTTCGGGCGCTGACTATCAAGAATGGTAATACGGGTGCTGGAAACCAGGGGGGGGGATTGTTCATTAATGGCGGCTCCAGCACCAGTAGTGTGATAGACCAATGCACCTTCATTGGTAATCAAGCCGACTGGGGGGGGGCGATTAGTAGCAATAACAGTGCGGCGTGGACTGTGGGAGTCACCATTACCAACAGTACCTTCACGACTAACCAGGCCACCAATGGTGGAGGTGGTGCTATCCGGTTGGTCAATGCAAAGGCCATTTTGGTCAATAACACGATTGTCAATAATCAAGCATCGATGGCGTGGCGAGGGGGTGGCATAAGTATTTACTATCCTTCCTATGTGCAACTGAAAAACACTATCCTCGCTGCCAACACCAGTAATGGTGTGCCAGATGATTGTGAGTGCGAGACTTACTCCTTGGGACTGAATATTGCCAACTCCGTTCTCAACAACCTGGTTCAGGTGGGCAATTGTACCGGAATAACCGCGGCTCCACAATTGGGTGCCTTACAAGACAATGGCGGAGATACGCAAACCATGGCACTTCTCACGGGCAGTCCTGCCATTGATACTGGTGATGCCGCTTCCTGTCAAGCCACTGACCAACGGGGTGTCACTCGTCCCTTAGATGGAAATGATGATGGCACAGTGCTTTGTGATATTGGGGCGGTTGAGGTCGAAGGGATACCACTGCCCCCCAGCAATTTCACAGCCACGCCAATTTCGGAGACTCAAATTAATCTCGCTTGGCAAGATAATAGTTTTGTCGAGACCGGCTATAAGATTGAACGCAACGGTACGTTAATTCAAACCACCGCAGCCAATGTGGTGACCTTTAGTGACACCGGACTGATATGTAACACCACTTACAATTACACGGTTCGCGCCACCAATGCGCTGGGTGATTCGGCCACGGTAACTGCTAGTGCCACCACTTTAACTTGTCCGCCGGTACCAGTGACACCACCACCGACACCAGTGGTGGTTCCACCCTTACCACCCATGACCCTGACCCTCTCATTCTCAAGCAGCAGTACCGGCGGGCGTATCACCAGTGACCCGGTAGGCATTGATTGCTCACCAACCACCGCGGCTTGCACTTACACCGTGACCACCCCAACCTGGGTGACCTTGACCGCGCTCCCTGATGCAGGTTCACAATTTAGCCGTTGGAGCGGCGCCCCCGCTTGTCAAGTCGATGGCAAAGTTTTTGTCATGGCTGATACCGCTTGCCAAGCCACCTTTGAGTTAAAAAGTTATGAACTCACGGTCGGTCGTTTAGGCCAAGGCCAAGTGACAGGACCTGGCCTCGATTGTCCTCCCGATTGTACCGAAACTTTTCTCTATGGCACCGAGATTCAACTAGAGGCGGTAGCCGCCCGCGAATGGATTCACACTGGTTGGAAAGGTAGTTGTGACCAAACGGGTAAACTTAAATTGACTAATGCTCTTTTATGTCAAGCCATCTTCCAGGAAGACCCCGCCGTGCCCAATCAACTGGATGGCAATGGTGATAGCATCCCCGATGCGCATCAACCCAATGTCATTAGCTTACCCGATAAGGTGGGCGGCAATTATGTCACGTTCGCGGTCCAACCAGACACTTGCGTGATTAGTGACGTGTATACCGATTTACCCGACAATTATGGCAAACCGGAGAAAAATAAACCCATGCCTCAGGGATTAATCTACTTTGAGTTGGCTTGTCCACAAGCGCAAATCAGTCTGTATTATCATGCCGTGAGTACAGTGAAACGCAATGTAATTTTCCGCAAATTTGGTCCGTTGGTGCCAGGGGATGAACAAACGGCTGGTTGGTATCTCCTCCCCAACGTCACTTTTGAAGCGGTGATGATAGGAGGTAAATCAGTGGTAAAGGCCAGTTATACCCTGAAAGATGGTGAATTGGGAGATAGTACGGGAGTGGATGGACGGATTGTGGATCCGGGAGGAATCGTGGTGAAATAAATCGCCCCGGCACTGATTTGACAACTTTTCGGAAGTTGTCAAATCTAAAACTAGCCAGGAGTACCAAGCGAAGCTTTATAACGAAGTTAAAGGAGCGAGATTAACACCCAGGAGCTGGATTTTCTAAATCTAGCAGGTGGTGCTAGGTTTCCTAAGCCTTCAAGGCTTAGGAAACCTTAGACTAGGTATAATTCTTTGAATTTTAAGACCTCCATTAATTTAGAGGCCGACTGCACTCTACCTTAACGGCAATAGCATTGTACCTAGTTCGTGGCCTGGACTAGCTATGGTCTTTGATAGACAATCCGAGTTGTCCACATTTGATACCTGCAAGTCGACAAGCATGATTCAAAGTATCAGCTAAATTTTGCCCACGGCAGAAACCATCAATGATACCGGCATTGAAAGTATCGCCGGCACCCAAGGTGTCAACGATTTGTGGCGGCGAATAGGCGGGGCTGTGATGTACACGATTGTTCTCGGCGATGGCATAGCCACCAGCACTGCCCCAAGCCGAGATGAGAAAAGGGACTTGTGGAATTTGTGAGCGGAGCGCGGTTAAAAAAGAGGTTGCTTCAGTATAGCCTTGGGCCTGAGCAAAATTTTTAGAAAATAATAGAGCAGTGATGGTCAGTGAAAATAATTGTTCAATTTGCGGACGAAATTTTTCAATTTCAATGGAAATCGGTAAAGTCGGACGTAGTTGTTGGATTCGTTGTACCATGCGCACAATTTCCACGATATTGCGACCTTCAAAATGAATCCAGTCATAAGGAGCGAGGTTGATGGTTTCAAAATCCGAATAAGTAAATTCTGGAAGACGGCGATAATGGACAATAGTACGGGAGCCATTACGTTGATTTAAGAGAATGTAAGAAGTCGGTACTGTTCCCTGAGTCTCGATTCGTAAATAACGAGTATCGATTTGATAGTCGTGTAAATCGGCCAAAATCCGGGTACCATCAGGCTCCTCAACCCAAACGCCTCCCCAGGTGCAATGATGCCCAAGTTGGCTTAACACAACTAACGTATTAGTAGCGTTTCCGCCACGACCGACTCGTTGTTGCAACGCACGAATTTTGCTATCTTCTTCTGGATAGCCGTCAACAATATTGATAATATCTAAAGTAGCAATGCCGATAGCGAGGATGGTAGCCATAATTTTTTAAGATGGTATAGAGTTGTGGTTAGGCCAGTAGGGATAACACCCCTTCGAGGGGTGTTATCCCTCAGAACTCAAGTCAGGTTTCAGATTTCGAACAGAGTCGAAGAGCATTGGACATACTTTCCCGGTTAACCGTGACGACCACTAATAAATCCAACAAGCAGTAGAAAGTACCTGCACAAAAAGGTGGGTTGGTGCTGGTAAAGAAAATCCAAGGCACTTCTTTTAACCACATCCAATTGCCTAGCGCGGTGCCATAAATTTCTAGTATCAAAGATAATACAAACATTGTGGCATACAACTTTTTTTCGCGACCCCAAATGAGACAGCCTAAAAATATCACAAATAAGAGCGTGCCGAAAGTATCCAAGTTGGTCAAATAAGCCCAAATGACATAAGGGAGCATGGCCAGCGGTACTCCCCAAATAATCCAATTGGGCATTTTTTTAGCGGTGAGCAGTCCGATGGAAAAAAGTAAGACATGCCCTGGCGGAACAAATAGGGGGACATTATGCAAACGATATTCATATAATCCCCAAACCAGCGATAACAATACTTCGCCGACCGTGGCATAAAGGAGACAAGCGATTAAACTGGCTTGTTGCTGTTGATTGGTGGCTTGTTTAACCAGGAAGAGAAAAAATGACCAAACACCTATATTAGTTAAAAATTGTCCCCAAAAATCTACCGTCTGGTCAAACCAAAGACCGATGGCCAAAATGCTAATCATCAAAATTAATTTCATATTCTTATTTCTGGTCAATAAGTCGTGAAGTATGAGTTTTCTGATATAATAACCGGTGTCCTTGGAAAGGCCGCGGGAATCCAAATCTTCAGATTTGGACTCCCGCGGCAGTTTCATTCCCACTGGCACCAGTTATTATACCAAAAAATTTATACTTCAGTACTTATCGGTGTTTCATTCTGGCTAAAGCGGGGTGTATGCGCCAACTGAGTTGACAGGGATAACTCCCCTCCTTACCAAGGAGAGGTTGGGGATGGTTAACTTACTAAGTTAATTACGGCACCACATAGCCATAAGATTCAATCACCGGACGTGCTTGAGGACTACCCAAAAATGCTATAAACGCCTTCGCGGCCAAATTATTTTCGCCGGTTTTGAGTAAGACGGCTCCTTGTAAAATAGCTTCATACAGCGATTCTGGGACCAACCAATGTGACCCCGGTGATTCTTTAGTCACCGCTTGATATTGAGATAATGCAATAAAACCTAACTCGGCATTACCAGTGGCGATGAATTGATAGGCTTGAGTGATATTGTTGCCTTGTACTAATTTATTCTGGAGTGTTTGCCACAGTCCTAATCGTTTTAAGGTCTGTTGCGCGGCCATCCCATAAGGTGCGGTTTTAGGGTTAGCCAACGCCAAATGATTAAATTGACCGATTTTGAGCACCTTCCCTTCGGCATCAATCAAATGCGCATCTTGACTCCACAATACTAATTTACCTATGGCATAAATAAATACCGTACCTTTCACTGCTAACTCTTCGGCTACCAATTTCTGTGGATGTGTCAGGTCGGCTGATAAGAATATCTGAAAGGGGCCTCCGTTCTTAATTTGGGAATATAACTGTCTGGTTGACCCCACGCTGACGATAACTTGATGCCCAGACGATTGTTGAAATAACTGTGTCAATTGTTTCATTGGCTCAGTAAAATTACTCGCCACGGCTACATAAATTTCATCCGCCACGACACTGACACTGCCAAAAATCAACAGGCTGGCAGATGGTATTAAGTGAAATATGAAGTAACGCCAAGCTGGCATGATGACTAACCTCCTTTTTTAACGGCTAAAATAACTTGAGGTGCTTTGAAAATACCGCATAGCTCGTTACCGACTTGGATTCCTAAATCGGCCACCGCTTCTTGAGTAACGGTAGCGGTTAGTGTATTTCCTCCTGGTAATTGAAGCGTGACTTCAGTATTCACCGGTCCCAAAATCACTCGTGCTACTTTACCACACAAACGATTTCTCGCACTTACTTCTAATTCTGAATTGGGGGGCATTAAAATAATATGACTGGCTTTGATTAAAGCATACACTTCTTTGCTTACTTTTAATCCCAATCGCTTGGCACTCTCACCAGTGACGGTAGCGACAATCTGGTCATCTCCTTTTAATTGGATTACGATCTCGGTATTGACCGCTCCCTCTTTGAGGCTGATGATATTTCCAATAAATTGATTTCTGGCACTGGTGTACATATTAAGATTCCTCAGTGGTTGATGAAAAGGGTCTAACTCTAACTGTTCAAATTGTTCACTTAGTTGTTCTAAAAAACGATAATGTTCGACTTCTATAGTAATACTCACCTACTGTTGTACTTTTCGAGGGATAACACCCCTTCGAGGGGTGTTATCCCTGCTGGCTGGCCAAACTCATTATGGGACAACTGGATAAGGATATTACTATAACTGTTTAAACCACAAGATTAATTGTTGTCCATACTCAGTGATTATGGTGCCTCCTCCACCTTTGCCACCAACAGTACGCATTACTAATAATTGAGGAGATAAATTATTCATGGCATCGATGGCATCCCAAGCCGCTTTATAACTCATTTTCATGGCTTTAGCCGCTTTCGCTATAGTCCCCAATTCGACAATTGTTTCGAGCAACTCAATACGTCCTCGGCCAAGAAAATTTCGTTGATTCCGCTGTAACCAGAAGCGGCCATGAATCTCGGTAGGATGTTTACGGAAACTCATATCATTTGCTATACCTTTTTTAGATTAAAAATACTTCAAAAGAGTTCTATTCGTCATATAAATATTAATATAACGATTTATCATTTGTCAACATCTAAATTTTATGGAATAAAATTCTAATATTTTAATATAGTTACGGACTTTAAATCAAAATTTTTAGGATAATTAATGTAAGCCATAGATTATCAAAATGTTAAGTCTGATTAAATCAGTCAGGTTTAAAAATTTATGAGAAATTTGATTTGTTTCTGGCAAAGCTAGAACAAAAAACTTATAATCTCTCTTTGGGTATTTTCATCAATTCTCTTCAATTAAGGATTTTTAGTGATGACAGTTTCAACTATTTCAACTATCGAAAAATTTATTGGTAACACGCCGCTAGTGCGGTTACAACGTTTACCTGGCCATTCCACTAATAGCATATTAGTCAAACTGGAAGGCAATAATCCCGCCGGTTCCGTCAAAGACCGACCGGCTTTGAGTATGATTCAACAAGCGGAGGCCCGGGGAGAGATTAAGCCTGGAGATACTTTGATTGAGGCAACCAGTGGTAATACGGGGATTGCTTTGGCCATGGTGGCTGCTCTCAAAGGTTATCGGATGATTTTAATTATGCCGGAAAACATGAGCGTAGAGAGACGCATGTTGATGAAAGCGTATGGGGCCGAATTGGTCTTAGTTTCTAAAGCGGGTAGTATGGAAGCGGCGCGAGATTTAGCTTTACAGATGGAGCAAGAAGGCAAAGGTAAAATTCTTAATCAATTCGATAATCCTGATAATTCGTTGGCGCATTATCAAGGGACGGGGCCAGAAATTTGGCGAGATACTGGCGGTCAGGTGACTCATTTTGTGAGCTCCATGGGGACGACGGGAACAATTATGGGGGTATCGCGTTATTTGAAGGCGCAAAATCCTATTATTCAAATAGTTGGGGTACAACCTGCGGAGGGCGCGAGTATTCCTGGGATCCGTCGGTGGCCCCAAGAATATCTGCCCAAAATTTTCGATCCAGCCCGAGTGGATTTGATGATCGATGTGGGACAAGCGGAGGCGGAGGAAACGACTCGGGCCTTAGCTACCCAGGAGGGAATTTTTGCTGGCATTTCTTCTGGTGGTGCCGTGGCGGCCGCCTTGCAATTGTCTAAGCAGGTATCCGCGGCGGTCATTGTGGTCATTGTGTGTGATCGTGGGGACCGCTATTTATCAACGGGTGTGTTTCCGGCGTAGCGGGAGGCGGTCCCGCCTCATTTTTTACCTCGTTATCACGCTCCGCGTCCCGAGCGTCAGATTCGACCGCAACGAGGTGGTGGCAGATTTGACAACTTTTCGAAAGTTGTCAAATCTTGAGACTTTAAGAATTGCGTGGTAACGAGGTGACGAACGCATTCTACGTGGCTTTAAGCACTTGGTAACGTAAAGTAAAACCTGCAACCTTCTCCTTCTTTGCTGTCGACCCCAATGTTACCGCCTAATTTTTCAATAATTCGTTGCACTATCGTTAATCCCAAACCATGTCCGTCTTCGGAATAATGTTTATGATTACGGTGCGTCGATGACAATAAGTGGGTTTGGAGTTGCGGCGATAAACCTTTACCATTATCCTGGCTCCAAAATCGAATAAAACCATCCGATTGTGGCGTAGCTCCTAATTCTAGTCGCGGTGGCCGCCCACCATATTTGAGACCATTGCTTAAATAATTCATCCAGACTTCTTCTATCCATGGCGCATAACCTTTGGCTACTGGCCACCGCTTAGGAATAATGATTTCACCTTGATAATGTGCAATCAACTGGTATAGACGTTGTTTGGCTGGTCCGATAATTTGAGACATGTCTAAGGGTGTGCAAGGGACAGTGGTTTCGGCTGACACTTTGGCCAGTAGCAATAACGAATTAATAACATTGAGCAAATTTTCTCCTGCACTTAAAATATGTTGCAAACATTGCATACCTTGTGAATTGAGACCTGTGGCATGTTCCTCGATGGTGAAATCGGCCAAGCTGATTATGTTAGTTACGGGCGTTTTTAGGTCATGGGCGACGGTGCGAGTGAACGTTTCCAATTCGTGATTTTTAACTGCCAATTCGTGATTCTTACTTTGCAAATCTTGTTGTAATTGACGCAATGTTAAATGAGTGTTGATACGTGCTAATACTTCTTCTTGGCGAAATGGTTTGGTAATATAATCGACGGCACCTAGTTCTAATCCTTTGATTTTGTTGACGGTATCCGATAAAGCGGTCATAAAAATAATAGGGATGTCTTTGATTTTTGGTTTGGTCTTTAAGCATTTACAAGTTTCAAAGCCGTCGAGTCCCCCTGGCATCATGACATCTAACAAGATTAAGTCTGGTATTTCATATTCGAGTAATTCTAGTGCGCTTTCGCCGCTACGGGCTACTAGCAACTCAAAATGATGTTGGTCTAAAAAGTGGAACAAGGCGCTGACATTTTCTGGGATGTCATCGACGATGAGTATGATGGAATGTTTTGGCATAAGTGAATAGTGAGTGGTATCCCGAAATGGTGCGTTACGCTATCGCACCCTACGTTTGCTACGTTTGCTACGTTTGCTAGCAGGGTGCGTTAGGCGCGTCTGTTTGCGCCGTAACGCACCTTTTGGTATCCCGAAATGGTGCGTTACGCTATCGCTAACGCACTCTACGTTTGCTACGTTTGCTAGGGTGCGTTAGGCGCGTCTGTTTGCGCCGTAACGCACCTTTTGGTATCCCGAAATGGTATCCCGAAATGGTGCGTTACGCTATCGCTAACGCACCCTACGTTTGCTTATCAAGGATGGGTTGGGGTGGTGTACATATAATTATGAAAAATACTATAACATTTGCCAATTAGTTAATCAAATCTGCTGGAAATATTTCCCAAAATAACCAATTCTTCAGTGGCTCTTTGTAGAGCGGATTCTACTCGCCGCCGTTCTTCAACTTCTTGTTTTAACCGCTCATTTAAACGTAATTCTAATTGGTATTGGGTTTCTAATTCAGCATTTTTTTTCTTTAATTGTTCGTTCAGTTCTAGTGCCAGTTTATGTTGAATTTCTAACTCCGCATTTTTAGCTTGAAGTTGTTGTTGTAGGCGACGAATAATCAAATGCGTATTGATTCGCGCTAACACTTCATCTTGCTGAATCGGCTTAGTAATATAATCCACTGCGCCTAAACTTAATCCAGTCACTTTGTCCAAAGTGTCACTTAAGGCGGTCATAAAAATGATTGGAATCTCTTTGGTTTTGAAGGCAGTTTTGATGTGAGTGCAGGTTTCAAAACCATCCATTCCTGGCATCATCACATCCAATAGAATTAAATCCGGTAGTGGCTCGGTATATTCCAGTAGCTCGATGGCATTTTCACCATCTCTGGCGACTAATACTTCAAAGTTGTTATTGCTTAAAAAATCAAATAGTACGCCAATATTTTCTGGTTTGTCGTCTACGACCAGAATGACTGAAGGTTGTTGTGTTTGAACCATAGTTTCAAGGTTATTCAGTAAGTTAAGTAGAGGTTTAAGCTACCCTCACCCGGACCCCTTTCCCAGAGGAAGAGGAGAAAAGGTAGGAGGCAGGTTTCCGGTTCAAGTTTGGTCGGCGACGAGTTGTTCCCACCAGTGTCTAACTTGTTGTCGCTGTAGCGCAAATTTATCGTGATTGACCAGTGCCGGTTGATTTTGCAAGGCCAGCCGGTGAGTTTCGGCTCGATAGGCCCGATAAGCCTCTCCTAGTTGTTCACCGGTAGCCGAGTCTAATAATTGGCAGTCGGTAAAGATTTTCAGTAAGCGTAACACTGACCTTGGTTCTAATAATTGAGGATAATCGTTGGCCCAGCGGAGAACTAAATATTGGATAATAAATTCAATTTCGGTAATGCCACCACGTCCTTGTTTGAGGTCGAAAGTGGTGGCGGTACTGTGATCTAAATTTTCGGTCATCTTCAGTCGCATTTTGTTGACTTCACGTTTTAATTCATTGGGGTCACGAGGACGACTGAGAATGCGTTTTCGCAGTTGCTCAAATTGGAGCATACAGGAGTGGTCGCCGGCAATCGCTCGCGCTCTTACCAACGCTTGATGTTCCCAGGTCCAAGCGGCTTCTTGTTGATAGGTCTCAAAGGCTTCTAAACTGCTGACTATCAGACCAGAGGCACCGCCAGGGCGGAGTCGTGAATCAACTTGGTATAACATGCCTGCGGGCGTGGTGGTGGTGAGAATGTGGATGATTCGATTGGTTAGTCGATAGAAAAAGACGCTGTTATCCAATGGTCGCGTCCCTTCAGTTAATTGCTCAGTCCCTTGACTGTCGTGTAAAAAAATGAGGTCTAAATCGGAACCATAGCTTAATTCAATACCACCGGCTTTGCCATACGCGACAATACAAAATTCGGCCATTTTAATTTCACCGGTGGGGGTGCAATAGCGGGGTCGTCCATGTTTTTGGAGGAGAAACTCCCAAGCGAGACTGAGGGCTCGTTTGACTAGCGTGTAAGCAATGGCGGCCAAATAATCACTGGTTACTTCTACGGTGAGCGTACCAGATAATTCAGCGGTGGCTACTCGTAAGACATTGGCTCGTTTAAATTGATTGAGTAGATCCATTTGCATTTCTAAATCGTTGGCTGGCAAATGAGCGAGTAAGGCTTGTAACGCATTATCTAATTCTTCGGGTTTGAGTGGGTCATACAGACGACGGGAGTCAATCAGTTCATCGAGGAGGAGTGGGTAACGGGTAATTTGCTCGGCGATCCAAGCACTTTCCGCACATAAGTGGACCAGGTGTTTTAAGACTTGGGGATGTTCCACCAGTAACGCTAAATAGACGCTACGTTGGGCGATTTTTTCAATTAGATTGAGAGTACGATGAATCGCTTCTGTTGGTTGGAAACTATCACTGACTACGGCTAGTAAGAGAGGAATTAATTGGTCTAAACGTTCGCGGCCACGTTGTGATAATTTACTGATACTATGAGAGTTTACCAGTTGTTGCAGATGGGTTAACACGGCGGTGGCATTTTGGAAACCGGCGGCGGTTAAAAATACTTCGGCTTGTTCATGTTTAAATAAATCTTGCGTCCATAAACTTTGCCACTGTTTAGAGGGTGACCAGGCGGCAGTCGTGTCATTGGCGGGGGACGGAGTAATCAGTTGTTCAAATTCGTTATGTACCACTTGTTGATGGTGAAGTAATTGGGCAATAAAACTATTCCAGTCGGTATTCCCCATGCTGTAGGCGAGACGAGTTTGAGTCAAGGCATCGGCTGGTAGGGTTTGAGTCTGCTGGTCTTCAATCGCTTGTAAGTGATTTTCGGTTTGTCGCAAAAAATAATAGGCTTGTCGTAGTCGAGTGACGACTGGGCTAGGTAAAATTTGGTAGTGCTCTAATTGTGTGAGGGCCGTTAATAAATGGCGTTGTTGTAAGCCGGGTTGGCGACCACCGCGAATCAGTTGTAGCATTTGACAAATAAATTCAATTTCGCGGATGCCGCCGGCTCCCAACTTGATGTTATTATTCAAGCCTTTACGACTGGTCTCTTGGTCAATGAGAGTTTTCATGGTGCGCAGTGATTCGAGGGCATTGAAATCTAAATAGCGCCGATACACAAAGGGACGTAAAGTTTCTAGTAGGGTGTGACCTGCGGTTTTATCGCCAGTGGCGATTCGTGCTTTAATCAGGGCATAACGTTCCCAATCACGGGCATGAGCTTGGTAGTATTCTTCCAAGGCTGCGAAGTGCATGACCAAAGGACCGCTGTCGCCAAAGGGTCTTAATCGCAGGTCCACACGATAGACAAAGCCGTCGGCGGTGATATGATTCAAGGCATGAATCAGTTGTTGACCGAGTCGGGTAAAAAATTCTTGATGCGTGCGTGGACGACTGGTGCCTGTGGTCTCGCCGGCTTCGGGATAAGTTAAAATGAGGTCAATATCGGAGGAGAAGTTAAGTTCTTGTCCGCCTAATTTGCCCATGGCCAGGACGATGAGTGATTGTGGGGTGCCTTGAAACTGGCTAGGGGTGCCGAATTGTGTCGTGAGTTTTGGCGTTAATTTAATGAGGGTAGCTTCGAGCAGAGCATCGGCTAAATCGGAGAGTGAGTGGAGAGTTTGCGTTAAGGAGTCCCAGCCGGCTAAATCTCGCCAGGCAATGCGTACCATTTCACGTTGACGCAGGGTACGTAAAGTTTGGAGGAAGGCTACTTCGTCCGTCGCGTCTGGTAATTGCGACAGTAATGAGGAATAATCTCGCTCTGGGGAGAGTAAATCGCCACTGGTGATTAATTCGGTGAGTAGTTGCGGGGTGCGCAGACATTGATTGGCGACAAATAAACTACATCCCCATACTTTGGGGAGAGTGGCTAATACGGCGGGCGTTTCCAAAAGCAGTGGTGGTGGTGCCACTGATGAACGAGTAAGATATTCTTGCCACAGTCGGTTGACTTCGGGTTGGAGCAGTGGTGGTAGCGTGTGCAAATAATCAGAAATGTTCATAGTTAGTTTTAACTGTCAGGCTTACAGAAATGTGAGGTGAGTAGAAACTAGAAGTGGCAACGAGTGGCAAACTTTCTTTGGTTTGCCAACTTGCCAAAAGCTAGTAGTAGGTATGATTAGATTATGATAAGGTCTTCGTAGTCAGATTTTCAGATACCAGAGGTAATTGTTGGAGCCAATGGTTTTGATAAAACTCGCGCCGCCGATTTTGTAACGCGGCTAAGAGGTCCGGCGTCGCTTCTTCAAAGGAGATTAAACCAGCCGGGTGAATCTCTTCACACAATAAGAGATGAAATCCCAATGGGGATTCGACAATTTTGCTAATTTCATGTAGTTGTAAACTAAATAACGCTTCATCTAATTCCGGGTAAAGTTGTCCCCGCGAGACTGCTCCCAGCAATCCGCCTTCTAGGGCGGTGGTGCATTCGGAGTGTTTTTTGGCTTGCTCCGCAAAGGTTTGTGGTCGCCGCCGTAGGCGAATAGCAATATTAAATAATCGTTTGCGGGCGGCGCGACGAGTATTTTCTGGATATTCTGGATTAATCGTGATTAAGATATGACGAGTGGTCCGCAGTTCCGGTTGTTGGAATTGGTCAGGGTGCATATAGTAGTAAATTTTAGCATCGGTCTCGTTGACCGGTTCGGCTCTGGCCCCAACCCGCTTTAGTACGGTCTCAACTCGCAATTGACGATATAACGCCTGCCGAAAATTTTCCAGATCCATACCATGGTTAACCAGGTCCTGTTGAAATTGCTCTTCGTTGGTATAATGATTTTGAATTTCGGCTACTGCCATCTCTAATTGGCTAGTGGGGACAATCACCTCAACAGCCTCTGGGGAAGCTAACACTAATGCTTCAATCTCATATTGAAGACGTGCTTGATTTTCTACGGTTGCTAATTCTGGAGCAGGCAAGTCGGTAGGGAATTTTTGGTAGAGATTCAAAGCGGTCCGGGGTATTAAAACAGCTAAATCGGTTTTTTCAAGTGTTGTCATGGTCTGAGTTTGAGGAATTCATTTTGGCCACTTTGGCTGGGGCGGCAGGTTTTAATGCTGTTTCTGGTACTACGAGCGTAGTGCTATGGTCAGGGAAATGAACATGATAAGCCATGCCATTAAGCGATTCTAGTAAATCTTTCATTATTTCACCAATTTTACCTTTGTCAACTGTTATTTGTCCTTGAATAGCTACGCCGTAAAGACAGATTTGACAACTTTTCGAAAGTTGTCAAATCTAAAGACAGATTTGACAACTTTTCGAAAGTTGTCAAATCTAAAACCTAGTCCAATAATAACCACATTAATTAGCAAATAACCACGGCGCTGACTGCCGCCGTTGTTGCTCATAGTGTTTAATCTTATCGGCATTTTGCAAGGTTAAGTCAATATCATCCAGTCCATTGATTAAACAGTGCTTTCTAAATTCATCTAAGGTGAAAAAAAATGTTTCACGACTTGGGGTAATTACAGTTTGAGAGGCTAATTCAATGGTGAGTTGGTAGCCTGAGTGGGCGGCAACTTCTTGAAATAATTTATCTACCGTGATTTCATCTAATACGATTGGTAAAACCCCATTTTTAAAACAGTTGCTATAAAAAATATCGGCAAAACTAGGGGCAATGATAGCACGAAAACCGTTATCAAGTAAAGCCCAGGGCGCATGTTCTCGACTGGAGCCGCAACCAAAATTACGTCGTGCCAATAAAATTGATGCGCCTTGGTAACGCGGCTGATTAAGAATAAATTCTTTATTTAATGGACGGTGGCTACAATCTTGTCCAGGCTCACCTCGATCCAGATAACGCCATTCATCAAATAAATAAGGGCCAAAGCCAGTACGATGAATCGATTTTAAAAATTGCTTGGGAATAATGGCATCGGTGTCAATATTAGCACGGTCTAAAGGAGCTACTGAACCAGTTAAGGTAGTAAATGCTTGCATATTTTTAAGCGTGAGTTAGGGGTTTGTTTGTTTTGTCAAGTTTAAAATATAACATTTTTTAAACTTTCGACCAAATTAAAAATAACCTAATGACGTAAAATTGGAGATTTTTATTTTTACCACATATTCGCTAATTTTAGGGTGGTCTCTCCAAATTAATGGCGGTCTTAACATTCAATGAGTTACCAAGGTTCAAAGTTTCCTAAGCCTCGAAGGTTTAGGAAACTTAGCACTGCCAAGGTTCAAAGTTTCCTAAGCCTCGAAGGTTTAGGAAATTTAGCACTGCCAAGGTTCAAAGTTTCCTAAGCCTCGAAGGTTTAGGAAATTTAGCACTGCCAAGGTTCAAAGTTTCCTAAGCCTCGAAGGCTTAGGAAACTTAGCACTGCCAAGGTTCAAAGTTTCCTAAGCCTCGAAGGCTTAGGAAACTTAGCACTGCCAAGGTTCAAAGTTTCCTAAGCCTCGAAGGCTTAGGAAACTTAGC
>DZAL01000450.1 GCA_022729575.1 Thiomargarita sp. | reverse complement strand
AATCAATTATGGGCCTTCAATAGTCAAACGCAATGGGTGTCTCAATTAAGTTGCAGGTTGCCCAGCGGTAAACTCGCAATGCCATTAAGTTAAGCCGCGTTGGAGTCCAAACCTTCAGATTTGGACGAGACTGGTCAAGATGAGACGGCGTTGCCAAATCTGAAGATTTGGACTCCAACGCCGTAATTTTAGCTTAACTTAATGGCATTGGCGGTAAACTCGAAGCCCTTGAAATGCTCCCAGAGGGAGACTTATTATTGGCGATTCATCAAGACCGTGCCGTCAGTCTTCACGCTTTGTCGTTAAGCGATTGCACGGTAGTCAACGTGGACCTGCCCCTAGGGCTAGGCAACACCAAGCTCAACGATATCGAAGGACTGGCCTGGGCCTCCTCGGTTTGCCCCTTCGTTTCACCTCACTTTGGAGATTATTAATCATGACACTCAACTTATTTCCTCTCGCTCAGTCCCACGACGAGTTGATTCCACCTCCTAAACCACTCGCCACGAAGTATCTGTGGTGGGGACTTTTACTGTGGCTACTGTCGGCACCCAGTTTGGCGATGGAATTGAAGGATTTCACGTTAACACCTGCGGGAGGCAATTATTTACGTACCGAACCGCAACTTACCGCCGAAGCCCAGTTCACTAATGCCTCTTTGATGACTAGAGTCAAGTTTGAATGGTATAAACCTGGCGGTGCTTTATACCATACTGGCTATGACTACTTGTGGTACCTAAATGGTGGTGTTAACCGTATAGGTTCTTCGAGTATCTATGTACAAACAGGTGGTCCTGGAGTCCGATTGGGTGACTGGTCGGTGGCCATCTTCGTCCAAAACGACCAGGGCACGGGTTGGTCAACCACCCCCTTGCAAACGCTCACCTTTACGGTTCGCAATGACCCCCCTGATGCTTATCAGCACTATTTAAGCACTAAGTTTACTACCAACGAGGCCGATAACCAAAGCGACTTTTACACACAAGACCCACAACTGGTTTTTACCACCGATTT
>DZAL01000021.1:50738-50841 GCA_022729575.1 Thiomargarita sp. | reverse complement strand
CACGATTGAGATTTGAATTTAGATTTGACAACTTTCGACAAGTTGTCAAATCTTTGGAGTTATCTCGTTCCCACGCGCCCGCGTGGGAACGAGATAAAGTTGG
>DZAL01000021.1:18161-50638 GCA_022729575.1 Thiomargarita sp. | reverse complement strand
AGTCCGGAATTTATTCCGTGCCGTTGCCGTTGGAGTCCGGAATTTATTCCGTGCCGTTGCCGTTGGAGTCCGGAATTTATTCCGTGCCAAGGACGGAATAAATTCCGGACTCCAACGGCACGGAATAAATTCCGGACTCCAACTTCCCAACTTCGGGCAGGTTTGACACTTTGCGTAAGGTGAGTGGGTTATCAAAGGTCAAAGTTTCCTAAGCCTTGAAGGCTTAGGAAACTTAGGTTGACCCAGGGTTTCCCAGGCCCCGACGGCTTAGGAAACTTTGAACCAGTGAAGTTTATGAACGTTAGCTCCTAGAGTTTAATACCTCCATTAGTTGGTATGGACTAGCAAAAAACGCGGGTAGTTATGCAATGTGGGTGAGATTTGACAACTTTCGAAAAGTTGTCAAATCTTTAACCAGGAATTAACGGCTGCTCTGAAACAATAACGCCATCCGCATCCGCATACACGTAATGACCATGAATAAAGGTGACTCCGGCAAAATTGACTGGTAAATTTCGGTCCCCCCGTCCATGTTTCACACTTTTTAGAGGATGAGTATTGAGCGCTTTTATCCCTATTGAAATTTGTGAAATAGCCAAAGAATCTCGTATACAACCATAAATTATAATACCTTCCCACTCATTATCAGTGGCTAATTTAGCCAATAAATCACCTACTAACGCACAGCGTAACGACCCTCCTCCATCGACGACCAAAACTTTACCTTGACCCGGTTGAGCCAGCGTTTCTTTCACTAAGACATTATCTTCATGCACTTTTATCGTGGCAATTTGTCCGCCAAAAGATATTTTGGCACCATAACTACGGAAAATAGGGTCAGCCACTTTGACTAGCTGAGGGTATTGATCACATAAATCTGCGGTTTGATAAGTCACTCGGTTTCTCCAAACATTTAATTTTTCCAGTTAAATAAATTGATAAATTGATAATAATAATTGATAATTGTAACTCTCATTTATCTATTGTCAATAACTTGAATTTACTTATGCCATCCTTAACCGCTGTAGGACAACAAAAAATCGATGAACTTGCTCATCGTTACCACGTCAGTAGCGAAGCTATCATAACTTTGTTGCAAGCATTGTTGAATAGCAACGGTACTATGGCCCAATTTAATCACCCTGAATTAGGTGGAATGGGCCAATGGCTGGCCAGTGGCATGATTATGATTGGTGATATGTTTAATCAAACGCTGGCTACTAAAGTGCGTGATTTATGTGTAGAATTATCGCAACTTATGCAATCTTATCCACTGGTTGCCGAAACGACTGCCGTCTCGCCGCAGTCAACCACGACCAATTCTCAATTATCGTGGTGGCCCGCTGAATTAGGGATTCCCTCTGCCAGCGGCACGCAAAATCTTATGCGTTACGCTTATTTTGCCACTTCTCACCGCCTAGTTATTGATTGTCAAGGACAAATTTCTATTTACGATACCCTCAATTATAACGTGGGTGGGGTCTCACAGCAACCAGGCAGTAGCGACGATCTAAGTTTTACCAGTCAATATGGCATTGTTAATGTGGTAAACTTACCTCTTATAAGTGGCCATGGTATTTCAGCAACGGCTAATGAATTTGAATTTTCTGGCAACACTGAGATTATAGACCCAGATGATATTTTTGCTCAAATTGAACAGTTAGCAGAGTTAAAGCAAAAGGGTATGATTTCTGAGAACAAATTGGCAGTGAAAAAATCTGAGTTGTTAAAGCAATTGTAAAATTAAATCGGGGGCCAACGAAAGTTGGCTACTTCTCATCAAACGTAACACCGGCGTGACCAACTTTATATTTATAGTGTAATTCAGAATTATCAGTTTACCTTACGCCTAACCACTCCGGCCCCTCCTTGGTAAAGCGGGGAATAGACACCACTTGACTCCCCTTCTTATCAAGGAGAGGTAGGAGGTGGTTGGACTATTGGTCAATCAACTGGTCAAATAGATTTTCACTCACCTTACGCACGGTTAACTCAACCACCCCCTGCCCCTCCTTGTTAAGGAGGGGAGTATGTGCTAACTAAGTTGGCAGGGTGTACTCCCCTCCTTAACCAGGAGGGGCAGGGGGTAGTTATGCGTAAGGTGAGATTTTCAGATAACCATAATCATAAAGGAGTAAACTTTCAATGCGTGAAGAAATGCTCAAATCTGTTTTAAGTGAACTTAACGGCACTTCCGCAGATATTCAAGCCTCTGCGGCAATCTCTACGGATGGTTTAGTCATGGCCGCTATTCTACCTACCGGTATGGATGAAGACCGTATTGGTGCGATGGCGGCAGCCATGCTCTCATTAGGAGACCGTACCGCCCACGAATTAGGTCGCGGCGATTTAGAACAAGTGTTAATCAAAGGCCACCATGGCTACGTGATGATGATTCATGCGGGACCGGATACGGTAGTCATTGTCGTCACCAAACCTTCGGCCAAACTGGGATTAGTATTTTTAGATGTCAAACGCGCCGCCGAAGCTATCAGTAAGATAATCTAATCATCATCTCTAACTTTACTAAGTTTCCCAACTATTTTAGCCAACGAGGTATCACTATGGCTGGCAAAGCCTTTTTTATGATGCGCCTCAATGATCATGTTCAGTACCTGAAGAAAATAGATTTGGCCCTCAAAGGGCAATCCGATTTTCAAGGCACTACCCATCATGAATGTAAATTAGGAAAATGGTTGTATGGAGCAGGCTCTACTGAAATTGCAACCATGAAAAACCCAAAGGCTAAGGAGGTGTTTGAGAGTATACTTGAACCTCACCAACATTTCCATGACCTGGCGCAACAAGTTTTACACCAGAAGCGATCTGGCGATGAAGCAGGTGTCAGAGTGGCGTTGACCGAGTTGTATCTGCTGTCGACCATTTTGACCAACAAATTGCTTGATTTAGACAGAATGGAGTAGGTATGCCAGTTAGTCACTCACCTTACGCACGGTTAACTCAACCACCCCCAACCCCTCCTTGGTAAGGAGGGGAGTAAGCACCACCGGCCTCGCAGGGGATATTCCCTTAGCTAGGAGGGGCTAGGGGTGGTGGTGCGTAAGGTGAGTTAGTCAGTAATCATCAAGTGAACTGACCAAGGTTATCACCGACCGCCAGCACCGGTTTTTACTAGATGTACCTATTTAACCACTCCTATCCCGCCCTGCGTAAAGAGGAGAGTCAAGAACCGAGAGGAGTCAGGAAAGGAGGAGTGGAAGGTGGTTAAGCGTAGCTCCACTGCCATTAAGTTAAGGAATCCCGCGGTCAGGTTTTAACCTTGAAGGTCTGGTTTTAGACCTTCAAGGTGTCTTTGGCCGGCTTAACTTAATGGCATTGCGGCTAAAGCCTCTACTCCAACGCTTCTAAGGGTGGTTCCAGCAGTTTCACCTACTCAAACAGGTGTTGCACACAAGGTAATAGTAATTAGGCGTAGGTCCTAACCATTAGGAAATATACTATATTTAAAATGGAGAACAAATGACCAGATGACTCAATCAACCACCAAATCAGCGTTACGTATTGTTGCAGTGGGCATGGACAAACCCACTCAACGTTTGTTAGAAATGGTTTTTAACGGCCCAGGCCGCGGCGAGTATTTCTTAATTGAACAATTAGAAGTCGCGCAAGCCTGTATTTTTGACCTGGATGGCATAGAAGCCGCTAAACTTTGGGCCAACTATCGGCAACAATATCCATCTTTGCCTACCATTGTCCTTTCCCTCAATCATCACGATGTTGCCGGCACGGTTTTTGTCAAAAAACCGATTGAAATTGAAAAATTCCTCAAAGCACTCGCTAAAATCAAACAGATGAAGGAAGAAGAAGCGGCTACTGGCGATTTGCCACAAATTTCGGTTAAAGGCCAACCCGCTCACTTAGCGCCTACTCAAACCACCCGTGAAGCTAAACTTGCTACTGAAATTACGGTAGAGCAAGAAGAGGAGGCATTACATCAATATTGCGGCTACCATTCCGACATTAATCCGCAACGATCCGAAGAGGTAGAAAAAATTTATTATGATCCCAACAATTATTTACAAGGTTTTTTTGAAAAAGCCTTTGCGTTCAGCCAACAGTTAGAAACCGGCGGAATTTTAATAGAAGGTCTCTACACGCCAATGATCTTATTATCGGAAAAAAATCAACTGTTATGCGGGTGCGAAGCCGCCGAAAACCAATTACGTACTATGACGTTATTACCATTATCTAAAAGTAGTCACTTGCGAATGATCACTTTAGCCGAAACCGAAATTCAGCAACGATTAGCTACCGAAAAATTAATGGCGCAATCTCTCGATAATTTTTTATGGAAAATGGCACTGTGGACCGCTCGTGGTAAAATTCCCAAAGGGACGGATTTATCTAAAGATGTCGTCTTGGTAAATTGGCCCAATTTCACGCGCTTAGTACTCACGCCTCATGCGTTAGAAATTTCCGCACTGTGGATAGCCAATCCATATTCTCTTATCGACACCGCCAAAATGCTAAATATTCCACAACGTTACGTGTTTGCCTTCTTTAGTGCCGCCTGCGCGATCAAACTGGCTTTTATTGACCGTCGAACCGATACTCGATCCCCCGCCTCATCCTTGGCGGGATCACGCAGTGAACATCCTAAACGTAATTTGTTTAAACGTTTGTTAGCTCGGTTACGTGGAGGAGAATAACCATGAGCAATTACAAGCTAATTTTCACCGGACCTACCGGTGCTGGTAAATCCACTGCGATTGCGGCTTTAAGTGAAATTCCGGTGGTGACGACCGAAGCTAAATCTACCCTCCGTAATCCTCATCAGGAATTTAAAACTACGGTCACGGTGGGATTAGATTATGGTCTGCTCAAACTCAAAAATAACGACAAAATCCATTTGTACGGTACCCCTGGTCAAGAACGATTCGATTTTATGTGGGATATTTTGACGGAAGGAGGTTTGGGACTGATTTTGCTCATTGACAACGCTAGAATCGCACCATTGGAAGATTTACGCTTTTTTCTCAAAGCCTTTGAGGATTTTATCAAACAAACCCAAGTCGCCGTTGGAATTACTCGAATGGACCTTAGTAGCAAACCGAAACTGTCAGAATACCATAAAGAATTACGTAAACTTGGTCTCAATCCTCCCGTCTTTGATGTTGACGCACGCAATAAAAAAGATGTCTCTTTACTGTTACAAGCCTTATTGTACTCATTAGATCCTAACTTAAAAGCCGAGCGATAAATAAATATTCATACACTCCCAACGAGTTGTCATTCCTGCTTAAGTTTTAGTAAAGACAGGCGTAGTCAATTCGAGGAAGGTAAGATTGAGATTTAACTAACCTCAACAATTCAATTCAAATTGGATTGTTTACTACTAATACTCACCAGGAGTAAATATGCCAAGCAAAGCCTTTTTTCTCATGCGTTTGAATGACCATATCCAATACCTAAAAGAAATTGAAGCCACTCTCGTCGGAGAAGGAACTTTTTCCGGCAGCAGTCACCAAGAGTGTAAACTGGGTAAATGGCTGTATGGAGACGGCCCCTCTGAAATTGACGCACTCCAGAGTAAAAAGCTCCAGGAAATTTTTGATAGTCTCTTTGAGCCTCATGAACGTTTTCATAATGCGAGCAAACAAGCACTAGAAAAAAAACGTCGCGGTGAGGAGCAAGCGGCTCAAGCGGCGGTTACTGAAATGCACATCTTGTCTCATATCATCGCCCAAAAATTGTTGGAATTAGATGCCTTAGCGTGATGGCTGGGAAAAGATTGGGGAAAAGATTTGGGGAAAGATTTGACAACTTTTTGAAAGTTGTCAAATCTACTTCCACCCATGGCAGGGAAAAGATTTGACAACTTTTCGAAAGTTGTCAAATCTACTTCCACCCATGGCGGGGAAAAGATTTGACAACTTGTTGAAAGTTGTCAAATCTACTTCCACCCATGGCAGGGAAAAGATTTGACAACTTGTTGAAAGTTGTCAAATCTACTTCCACCCATGGCAGGGAAAAGATTTGACAACTTGTTGAAAGTTGTCAAATCTACCTCCACCACCCCTACCTAAAATTTAATCTGCGCCAACAACTGTTTAGCCGCGGCATGATGGGCATTGAGATTTAACGCTTTTTGTAAAAACTCCCGGGCCGATTTCATCTCCCCTTGGTGATAGTAAGCCTCGCCAAGATGGAAGTAAATATTATCCTTGGTTTGACCTACATCAATCTCCAATTGTAACGCCAGTTGATAAAACTTGACCAATTCCGAATGCAGTTGCAATTTGTGCAAGGCGGTTAATAAATTAATATAAATCAGCCGGTGCCGGTTCAAGGAGGCCGCCGCTCGATAATGGATAATCGCTCTTTCCGTATTGCCCAGTTGAAAATAGGCGATTCCCAAATTCATCTGTGCGAGCGGATTATCTGGATTATAGAGCACCGTGTAAGTCCATAACGTCAAATCATCTTTCCAAATCCAGGTTTGCTGTTGAGTAAGCTGCATTAACTGACCAAGTAGCAAAATTAATCCCGCCATCAGTCCTACTCTAAACACCCGTCTAAACCCGGAATCATAATAAAACTTAGCGACTCCTATTCCTATCAGTAAACCAAACGGTAACGTAGGTAAATACGTGTATCGGTCAGCGGCCGCTTGACTACCAACTTGAATAATCCCAAGCATCGGACTCAAGGTGACCACATAAAAGAGCCAGGTAATGAGCCACGCATAATGTCCTTTATACCAAAAATAGCCACTGACCAACGTGATTAGAAGCGAAGCGAGGACCGGCATGAAAACCATGTAATCGGTCAAATGGTAAGTGGATAACAGGTAGGAAGGAGATAAACTGACGGGCATCACCCATTTAGCCAAGTAAAAAATCAAACTATTGAAGGCATTGAGCAAACGGGTAGTTAAATCAACCGTGTCATGGTCAACAATGGCACCGGCCGATTGTTGAGCTAACACGGTAATAATCACCGAGACTAGGGTAAACGCAAAAAATGGCAATTTTTCCAGCCCCAGTTGTCGGTAAGAAATTAAACCTGGTGACGAGATAGTAAGTGCAGTTCGGCGCAACGGGTAAATGTCTAATAGTATTAAGATAACCGGTACGGTCACGGCCATTGGTTTTGACAACAGCGCGAGGATAAAACCGCCTAAACTCATCATATACCAGGCACGGGAATAGCTAAGAGTATAGCGAAGATAACTTATCAGTGTGACGAGAATAAAAAATAAGCACAACACATCTTTACGCTCGGCAATCCACGCGACCGATTCCACATGTTGGGGATGAATACCAAACAGCAACGCGCTGACACTCGCCGCCAACAGAATTTTATGCTCATGGTCAATAGTCGATATTAATTTGGTCCGGCTGACACTAATCGTGAGTAACCTCATGCTAAGTATAAACACCAGTACCACATTTACGCTATGAATGAGAATACTGGTTAGATGATGTCCCCAGGGCTGGAGGCCAAACCAGGTGTAATCAATAGCATGTGATAACCAAGTTAGCGGGTGCCAATTAGCGGCATAGAAAGCAGTAAACATCCATTTTAAATGCTCCCAAGTCAGTCCTTTGATATGAGGATTGTTAGTCACATAAACGTCAACATCCCAAGTAGTGAAACCGTTGTTGAGTGCATCACGGTAGGTCAAGAACGTGAAGACGATAAGAAGGAGTGCGCAAATAATCGATTTAAACCGAATAGATTTCGACTGAAAAAATGTCATGGTAAATATTTATCCTCCATATAATCAATCATACAATCAATAAATTTTACAACTTTCAAAGAGTTGGAACATCGGTATGGTAACTTCTAACTAACCTTACGCACGGTTAACTCAACCACCCCCAACCCCTCCTTGGTAAGGCTACTCTATGCACACCACTGCATTTCTATTCGTTCCCACACGGAACGTGGAGTCCAAGACATGTCTTGGACTCCAACAAGAACAAATCTGTTGGAGTAGAGGCTTTAGCCGGTGGGCCGGCCGCGACGACCTTTAATGGGGTGCCAACCCCTACCGGCTAAAGCCTCTACTCCAACATTTTCTGCTCGTTCCCACGCTCCGCGTGGGAACGAGAAAGGTGAGACGACGTTGCCAAAGCTGAAGCTTTGGACTCCAACGCCGTAACTTTAGCTTAACTTAGGGACCACCAATAAATAGATGGCCCAGGTTGGTAACAAAGCTTCAGGAGTACAAAGCGGAGCTTTGTAACAAAGCTCCGCTTTGTACTCCTGGTTGGGGTGGTGGTGCGTAAGGTGAACTTCTAATTTCCTCTCTCTAAAACCTGCCGTAACACCTCAGCAAAATGATATTCCTTGGCAATCTCCGCCACTCGTTGATACGCTTCCAACGACCATCTTCCCTGCTCTTGCTCCGCCAACCACATCGCTTGCAACGTCAACCGGGCCGCTGCTGATAAACTGGCCAAACTGTCATCACTTAACTCCTTGGGATAGCTAGGCAAACGGTCCACCACCGTGAAAGAATATTCCACTTGACGCGCTTCACTATCACTGAGTGACCATTGATAATCGCCAGGCGTGAAGGATAATTCAGGTAATTGAAAATCTCGTTCCTTCACCGACTGCGTAAACAGTGTCTGGTCACCTTGCTTGAGAGTCAGTTGATAATCCGCTCTTCCTTTCTTCCAAGTCAAATACAACGCCCGCTTTCCTGCCACTAACACCTTCGCCGATTTTTCTGTTTTCACTTCGAGCAGTGGCATGATGGGAGATTGATTACTGCCTCCTTTGGTCGAAATAGAAACCGCGGTCACTTCATCCTGATGTCTCTGGGTCAATTGCGTTGCCCAATCCTTGAAGTTACCCCACAAACTTGGCACTGCTCCTTTGGAAACGACGATATAAGGAGAATTTTTGGCCATCACGGTCTCCTTTGAATTATCCGCAAATTTAACCAATAGGGAATGTTTAGGATCATTCACCACTATCATATCACCCGCTTGCAGTTCCGTCAAGAATCCCACAGTAACCAACAATTTCTGGCCACGAATGATAGTGTAAGCGGTCGGTATAATTATCGCAGGACCGTCTGCCATTTCTCTTTCAAAAGGTGCGACGTTACCATCAAAATTTTCAATTCTCCCAACCACTGCCGAGTTAGCAGACGCAGTAAATATCCAGCATGACAGCACTAAGCTAATAACCAATTTTACGTTAAGACGCATAATGAGACCTCTTTTTTTATTGAACTTGATGACGTTGTAATTCTTCATATCGGGCGTGCATATAATGGATTTGCACCGCCATTAACGGAATCGCAAAATCCAACCACACGCCATATTTAAATAACCCAAAAGTGATAGGAATCATTCCCACAATAATCACCATTCCTGACACTAACATCCCATAAAAAGACTTAAAATAGACAAAAGCCAGACTCATAATAACAATCAAAATTACTTCCGTACCCCACTTCATCCATTCCAGCAAAGGTGTTAATTCGCCATGTTGCAATAACGAATGCGTAGCATTGACCAATACCCAAGTGCCTGGCATTTTGCCAAGCGGCGTGGCGTAAATATCACGACTATTTTCATAACTACCACCGATAACGACAATACGTCCTGTTAAGAAAGATTCTGCTATAGGTTTAGCCTCCCCCTCCGTCACCGTTTGCACTGACACCTTATCCAGTAGCAAATGACCATCAGCCACATTAGGTAATTTTTCACGGTCTTGCGAATGCCAAGGGATTTGATACAGAATCCGACGCTTGAAACGTGCTTCCTCCGCAGGATTTTCTGAGGTGTTTGACTGAACCTCCGCAGTGCAATTCGGCTGGTTAGACTTCAACTGTTCTAATAACTGCTTGACTCCTTGTATCGCCTCGTTATTGACTGCATTAGCCAGTAATTGCATAGACGGCAGAACACTTCCCACCTGGTCATTACACGTCGCCTGCCACAAATGCCAGCGGCGCAATACTTGGTCAGATTCCAAATCAAACAACGTAGCTGCCCAATAAATATAACGTGACTTAGCCACCACCGGGTCTAAAAACGACTGCACCTGTTCTCGATAAGGTGATTCCGCCGGCGTTAAGGAGGAACGAGTGGCACGAGTTAGAAAAATATAAGGACAAGGTTGATGACAGGTGGCATCATAATCAGCGATAAAATCCAACAACGCCTTATCCGCTTGATTATTCGGATGATCCAGTGATTGGGAACGGTCGGTGAGATAATTTAACTCAATGTCCACCATCACCACTTTAGCTTGATGTTGAGTAGCCATCTGAATTAACCGCAACAACTTATCCCGCGGCGTTATCAACGGCTCCTTCCAATGGCGATAAGTCTCCTCGTCAATGTCTAACACAACAAACGACGGTGTATTTTCCTTAGCGGGTGGAGTAGCGCGTAATATCTGCATGACCCAATCAATACCGACATCTTCAAGCCAACGAAACGTGTCAGTGTGATGAAAGGGAAGCAAGAGTATAGTGATCAGGAAACCCACTACCAAATTGCCTAGTAAGTGACGATAAAAAAGCGGCGTGTTGTACCAATGCTCTTTGGTATGGTGATAGAGTTGTCTGAATTTTTTCATAAAGTTATCTGAATCTAATTTCCGTAGTGAGACATCAGGTAGTGGTAGTCGAATCAGGTTTGAATCGTGATGACGGCTGTTATCACTACCTGACCTGGTGCCTGACTACCTGAAAGTCAGTTCATTGGATAATGTTACCAAACTCACCTTACGCATGGTTAACTCAACCACTCCTAGCTCCTCCTTGCTAAGATGGGTAATATCCCCTGCGATTCCAGTGATGCTACTCCCCTCCTTACCAAGGAGGGGTTGGGGGTGGTGGTGCGTAAGGTGAGTTACCAAAGTAATGAACTACCGAATTTCTTACACACTTTAAGATTTTCGCTTCCGAGGTTTTTTCAACTTGGCCAAATAGGCTTCAATTACCTCCGGCGAGAGACCCTGAAGACGTGTTTCTGGTGACAACCGTTTGACAATGTCATCTGGTGACAACCGTTTGACAATGTCATCTGGTGACAACCGTTTGAGAATCTCCTCTGGTGGTAGTTCCTCTAACACCATATCTAGGTTCTCTTTCACCTGATTAATTAAAAAGACTTTCGCCTCGCGGTGATAATCTTCCATCGTATAAGGCATAAATACCTCCTCTGTCGTGTAATATTGGTACATTTGGTTAACCACCGTGCTGGTTTTCGGGTTGCGCCAACAATGGCGACCTTGGGCATATTTAAACAGGGCGGCCACTCCACTGAACAACTGCCATAACGTATTTTTCGCCGTCTTTGGTACTTTGCTAGTGACAATAATACGGACGGTCGAGTTGAAACCACCAATGGCCTCATACACGCCGTTTTGAATCTTAACCAGTGGCACCTCCTTAATTAACTGCTGTGGATAACGGGTACAGACCGCATACAATTGAAAATTTGCTTCCGGTAATAATTCCTTGTTTTTCAAACCACTCGGAGTTTGTTTGCGATAATTGACATAATGTCCAAGCAGTTCTTTCAACGCCCAACTGTCTAAAGGTTCATGATGAGATTTGTAAGTTAACAGATTATGTTTCGACAAATTCTCCAACCCGTCTGGCAATTGGTCAAGTGGTTGCCCCGCCGTGCGCTTAATAATGAGCACATCTAACAATTGTTTTTGAGTCGATAGATCTTTCTCTAATTCCACTTCATAGTTAGAACCACTAAAGTAGTCGAGTAACGTGATGCCAAATAGGCGGTGCCAGTGTAGTCTTTTCGTCATGGTGGTTTTGTCACATAGAGTAGTTTATTAATCAATCGTCAGCCTCACCACCACGTTTCATAAATCCTGAACGTTTCGCCAGGGTCTTGCCAGGCGCTTTAATATTGTTCAAAGCTTCGCTGTGAACTCCTGGTCCTATTCTGAATAATGTTGAGATTCAATCAAACGTAACTCCTTCGTACATCTCGACTAGACTGATAGATTCACCGAGGGAACTTAAATAAATATTATCAGTTAGTTCAAAATATTCGTGCAGAAGCCACTCGTAATTTCCAACTTTATGAAAATGTTGCACATAAATTTTTTCTGAATCCACCAACAGATAATCACTAAAAGTTGGAATAGAGCGATATAACGTAAACTTATCACTTTGATCATAGCGGCGAGTGCTGGGAGACAAGACTTCAATAATCATCACTGGATTAAGCAAAGTACGTTGGTTATCGGTCAAGATTGGCTTGCCACAAAACGCGGAAATGTCGGGATAAGTGTCTAAACCGCTAGGGGTACTGAGTCTCATGTCGCTGTTCATAACCTTGCAAGATTTACCGCGTAATTTGACGCTTAACGCCGAAAACGTCTGACCTGAAATCTTGGCATGATTAAAGGTGCCGCCTGCCATGGCAAAGATTTCACCTTGATAAAACTCATGTTTCATCTCCGCAGTGTCGTCAAACGCTAAATAGTCTTCACGTAAATAAGCCGATTTAATCGCGGTTGGCATCGTTGTTTATCCTGCTTTTAGAAAAACCAGAAACCTGGGGGTCCCAATTTAGAAAATTTGGCCCTCACTCCAAGTTATCGTTGTAAGGTTCCTAATTCAATAACTCTAACCCATTTTCCAAACAGCGTTCCTTCACTTCAGGCTTGGCACCGAGACAAATAAACACGCCTCGGACTTGTAAAGTAGGATTTTGGGCAGTGACTAACTGGACTTTCCAAGCAAAGAAATCCACTTCACTCAGTTTCGCGGTCGCTTTCACCTCAAAAACTATCAATTTGCCATTTTGGGCCACGACATCCACTTCGGTGACATAACCTTTTTTAAATACTAAACCGTCCAGGTCCATCAAAGGTTGCCGTAACTGAATTGTCTCTGGCGTAATGTCTTCATCCTTCAAACCATAACGTAAGCCGACGGCAAACATGTCCTCCAAAGATTCTCCTTTCTCATTGTGCAAATGGCCAATAGTCATTCTCAACCAGGCTTCTTGACCATCCAATCGTCTGATGATGCCCTCTTGGCCGGCCTGCAAGTTGATGACATTCCGCTTCAATTGGGTAACATCTTGACGCAACCCGGTCAATTGTCCATCCACTTGTTCAAAACGTTTGTCCACTTGTTCAAAGCGCTGGTCGACTTGTTCGAAGCGTTTGTCCACTTGTTCAAAACGCTGGTCGACTTGTTCGAAGCGTTTATCCACCTGTTCAAAGCGTCCTTCCATTTCTTGACGCAACTCTCCCAGGTCTTTGCGCCATTCTTGACGCAACTGTTGACCAAAATCCACCAAGTCTTTGTGCCATTCTTGACGCAACTGTTGACCAAAATCCACCAAGTCTTTGTGCCATTCTTGACGCAACTGTTGACCAAAATCCTCTAAATCTTTGCGCCATTCTTGACGCAACTGTTGACCAAAATCCTCCAAATCTTTGCGCCATTCTTGACGCAACATATCCATGTGTTGTTTGAGGTCTTCGCGCCACTCTTGACGTAACAGTTCCATCTGTTGTTTGAGGTCTTCGCGCCACTCTTGACGTAACAGTTCCATCTGTTGTTTGAGGTCTTCGCGCCACTCTTGACGTAACAGTTCCATCTGTTGTTTGAGGTCTTGATGCCACTCTTGACGTAACAGTTCCATCTGTTGTTTGAGGTCTTCGCGCCACTCTTGACGTAGCTGTTTCCAGTTCTGTTCCCGTTCTTCACGCCATTCTTGGCGCAACAGATTCAGATGCTGTTCCGTGTCTTTACGATGTTCTTGAAATTCCTGACTTTGCAATTCGAAACGCACATTCATTTCTTGGCGTAGCGATTTGACTTCTTCCAATAAACGGGCAAAGTCATCTCGTCTGGGAAATTGCTGGGCCATAATGCCTTCAATCGTGGTGGCCAGTTCAGGTTCTTCACGCAACAATTGTGGCAAAATTTTGATAAGGTAATCCCGAAATTGGCTAAAATCGGTGTTAGGTTGTATTTTCATTGGAATATCCTTGATTTTATAGCGTTGTCCTAGAAACTAACTTTCTTATGACTAAGAATAACTCAATTGTTAATCCATTTCAAGGGTACAACGGAATAAATTCCGGACTCCAAGTTCAATCTCCAAACACCACCACGCCCGCCCAAGCATAAGGATAGCGGTAATATCCGCTTTTGTCAAGCATTTCCAACTTGGCTTCTCGCAAGCTATCGGCTAAGGGTTGGCCGTCTTTCAAACGGGTGAACCAGGCCACGTTTAAATTTTTCGCGGCCAGTGCTTCAATTGACCATAAGGTGATGGACACGGCGGGGGTGCCGGCATACATAAAGGCCCGGGTTAAGCCTATCGTACCTTCACCTTTAATCGTTTCACCACGGCCGGTATTGCACGCGGAGAGCATGACTAAATCGGTGTTCATTTTTAGACGAAACACGTCACTCATGGTCAAGAAACCTTTTAACACCATCTCGCCATTCTCATCCTTCTCTTGTTCCAAAGGAGTCGTATGAGATAACAATAACGCAGGTTGCATCAAAGGAGTAATTTTATTAGGCACTAACCCATGAGTAGAAAATACCACGTACTTAGAATCTTCTAACTGTCCTTTGCTATTCATTGTTAACAGAGTTTGTCTGGAAGCATCGTTTCCGCTAATTAAAAAAGGAGGTTTGGAATCTTCTTTTAACTCCAATGCGTCGATTATTGACTGTGCTTCAGAAGGAAGTTTTTTAGGACATCTACTTTCTTCATCTAAGCCGCCACCTATTAATAAGGCGTAGTAATCACGAACTTGTTGTGCTAGAGGAGAATCATCCTTTGGTTGACAATCCTGGGTCGGATACACCGGGTCCGCAAATGCCAATAACGGTTGCCGTTGCGTCGTCCCACGCCGTTGTTTGGCATCCCGTAATGTTTTTAGCAAGGAGGCGGAGGATAAATAACTGATGGCATAGTCTTGGAGAAGATAATGCGGTTTATCAGTATTCTCAGTCACCAAGGCTTCAAACGGTAACTCGTATAAAGCCGAGGTGGGGACAATATACAACAGTTTAGGTTTTGCTTCTCCTAGCAAGGTACGGACGGTGGCTGGGAAGAGTTGTTGATACAGGGCTTGACTGGCTTTGGTAAAGTCAGTAAAATCCTTTTCTAGCGAATCGGCTAACGCCTGTGAATTGTCAGTATCCACCCGGTCTATTCCCCACTTCCGAAACGTCTCCACTTGTTCCTTGACTTGTGCTTCGATCACGGGCAAGGAGAACATCTGAAAGTGCTGTTTGCCCACTAGCCATAGGTCAGTAGCTGTTTGTTTCACGTTGTAGATGAGTAGGAGTTCACCCTCTTGCAAGACGTTCTGTTGTAAGTCGGACAACTTCACGGGTTGCGGGTGTTTGAGGGCGTAATAGTGCGGATACTTGACTTTTAACTCCGCTTGGAAAGTGCGTTGTGCAGTCTCGGCAGTAGCTAGTAGGTCACGGGCTTGTTTAACCGCTTCATCACCTTTGCCCGCAGCCTCCTCCTTGATTTTACGGGCAGCCTCCACTTGGGTTTCCAGAGTTGCCTCTTCCTGAGAGATTGGTGATGGTAAGTCCACATATCGCCGCACGCCACTTTTGGCCATGTCTTCCAAAAACGCCCGCCCTTGTTTGCGTTCAAAGGTTTCAAAGGCTTTCTGGGGGTTGCCCTGGTCGTGGTAGAGGTTAATCAATTCGTCATACACGAAGAACTGGTCTTGCATGAAAGAGGTTTTGAGGTCACGGGTTTGGATACCGGTGTGTTTTTCCAAGTTCGCAGTGTTGAGACTAGCCCGTAGTTGTTCGATGGTGGCCAGGGCTTGTTCGTAGTGGTGGATGGCGTCTTGGGGTTGATTTAGGTGGACTTCGGTAAAAGCAAGGCCACCTTGAGCTCTCCATAAGCTATCTATGCTACCTAGTGACTCGTGAATGCTAATGCTGTCTTGAAAATGGGTTTGGGCTTGGTCATATTGATATAAATTCCAATAAACCACGCCGACGTTGGTCAGGACACTCGCCTCCCCACGTTTATCACCTAGTTCTCTACGAATAGCCAAGGCTTGTTGGTAATACTCCAATGCCTTGGGGGATTGACCTAAATCTTGGTACACCACACCCAAGTTGGTTAGGTCACTGCCTTCACCACGGCGATCGTCAATCTCTATTACTAAAGATTTCCCATAATACTCCAAGACTTTGGGGTATTGACCTAAATTTTTGTACACCATACTCAAGTTGATTAGATCAGCCCTTTCACCGCGGCGGTCGCCAATTTCTTGGTGAATTACTAAGGCGTTTTCGTAATACTCCAAAGCTTTATGGTGTTGACCTAACTCATCGTACATCACGCCCAAGTTGGTCAGGTTATCCCCTTCCCCGCGGCGGTCACCAATCTCTCGATAAATTTTCAAGGCTTCATTGTACTTCTCCAAGGCTTTGGGGTATTGACCTAAATCATAGTACACATTGCCCAAGTTGGTCAAATCACTCCCTTCCCCGCGGCGGCTACCAATCTCTTGATGAATTACCAAGGCTTTTTTGTAATACTCTAAGGCCCTAGAGTATTGGCCTAAATTTTGATGCACCACACCCAAATTGGTTAGGTCACTTCCTTCCCCGCGGCGGTCGCCAATTTCTTTAGCAATTGCCAAGCTTTTCTCACAATACTCCAAAGCTTTGGAGTATTGGCCCAAATCGTCATACACCATGCCCAAGTTGCCCAAAAATTGCGAGATATAATGTTTATTTTTCAATTGTTGAGAATGTTCCAACCCTAGCTTCCACGTTTCTATGGCCAAGCGGTAGTCGAAATAAGCATAGGCTTGTAAACCTTCTTTTAGAATGAGCTCTAGTTCGGGGAGAACCTGTTCTAGTGCGGTAAGTAATTCGGGAGGTAATACCTCCTTGGCTAACTTAGGATTATCACGAATGAGTTGGACCATTTTTTCGTAGTCTCCAGCTTGTACTGCTACTTTGAGTTGTTTTGCAAACTCTGGGGCCCGTGGGCTTCGTACATTTCTAAACTCAATCCCCATCTTCCCACCCCTCAACCCCACCTCCTCCACCTTCTCCCCCCGAATAACCCACACCACCACCCGCACCTCACTCGCCTTCGCCTGCACTGCTTCAACCAATTGGTCAACAGAATCCATTGACTCCCCCGCATAAGCAATCACAATATCCCCTGGCTGTAACCCCTTCTCCGCCGCTTGTGAACCAGGGACGACATTGACTATCAACACACCCTGGGCACCCGCAAATAACGCGGGCTTCGCTTCACGTAAGTGCAAGGCGGCTTCTAGCAACGTCGCTGGGTCTGCTTGGGCAATGGGCACGGTAAGGGGAGATGGGGTGACGGTGGTGGGGGTGCCTAGTGCCTCCTCAAGGGCGTGGGTGAGGGGCGCGAAGGTGAGAATGGAAATTAATAGTAAAATGTTGAGTATGGACATAAAAGTAATGACTCCTGTTTAGTTTAGTTAATTTAGTTAGTTTGAGGACAACCAGTTGAGTACAACGAATTTAGAAATAAACGAATAAATCCTCTCTAGTCTTCCATTCGTTTATTTCTAAATTCGTGGTACTCGTTACCTCATCACCGTGCTTCGCGTAGTAACGAGGTGGTTCTCGTTATAATTCCTTGACTGGACAATTTCCCAGACCGTGACTCCGTCTCGAAAACTGTCTGTCAAAGGTATAAAAAACCGTAGCCATTTGACACTGGGCTAAATGTAGCGCATCAGCGAACTCTAGCCCCTCTTCAACCCATTGTAGCATCTCGGTAAGTAATTGTATATCAGTGACTCGGACATTCGGCAAGCCCAATATCTTGCGTAGGGCATCAACAATTGCTGGTGGTTCAAACTGGTAAGTTCGTCGTAATACCCAGGCGGTTTCCAACATCACCGTATCCGACACAAAAATCACCTCCTGTTCAAACAAACGCCGCACTTTCTGGTACTGCTTCTCATCATCACCGGTGATTAAACGCACCAACACGTTAGTGTCTATGGCAACTAACTGGATGATATTCATTTTGATTCCTCTTGACTCTCCAATTCCATAGCAATGGCTGCTTCCATATCTTCCAAAGTTTTCGCAGGCCCCTGATAAGGCAAACACTTAGCCACTTCGTCTAAAGTAGTCGGTTTCAAAGAATGTTTGGGTTTTAATAAGATACCCTCATCGAGATGGATGATAACTAATTCTTGCCCAGTCTTCCAGTGATGTGCCTGACAAACCCTTTCTGGAAGAAAGAGTTGCCCATGTTGGAACAGTTTGATACTTTGCATAATGAGTCCTCAGTTTTTAGTTGAATTTATTGTACCTAATACAAGGTAGCATAGTCAATTGGAGAATGATAGCATGATTTTAAGTAGAGTACCACGAATTTAGAAATAAACGAATAAACCCTCTAGTCTTCCATTCGTTTATTTCTAAATTCGTGGTACTCGGTTTTTTTGGCCCGTGATATAATAGCATCAATCGTAGTAGCCACTCCATATAATGATAGGTAGCCGCTACCTAATAACACACTCTGGTTAAATCGGTTTGACTAAAATCGTCACCCTTAAACAACAAAGGTTCGTCCATAGATTTAGCCAACGCATAACTACAACAATCGCCAATATTAAGCCGCGCTGGGTGACGACCTTTGCCAAACTTTCGCCAGGCTTCACTGGCCAGTTCTAATTGTTGCACATTCAAGTCAACGATGATTATCTGAGTACGACGCAGGAACAAGTCAAGTTCACGTCGGCCCACTTCTCCTTTTCGGGCTTCAATCACCAAACTGCTCTCTAATACCGAAAAGGCGCCGATAAATCGCTGAGTGTCATCATGGATAGCGTTCATCAAAGCCAACGCTTCTGGTTCAGCCAGCAAAATGGCCACTAGGGACGAACTATCTATCACCATCAGTCAAGTCCCCCTATCTCATTGTAGCCTAAAATCTCGTCTGGGGAACGAGTATCTAGGTCTGGTAAAGCCGCACAACGTTTAGAAATGGCTATCATGTCTGGTAGCAGGGTAGGGTCACTCATGTTGGGTGGTTCTGATTTAAGAATGATAACCTTTACTTCACCGGTGAGTTTGCCTAAATAGGCCGGTGGTATTCTGATTACGCCGTTTTCTGGGAAAGAGTTAAATTCTATGGCATACATGTAGAATCTCCTAAGATATATTCAAAGTGAAGAGTTTAACAGACTAGACTTGATTGTGCCTAGTTGCAATATGATAATAGACATGACAGGTTACCTCTAAGATTTGTTTAAAACCGGATTGATGATAGTGGTAGTGATGCACAAGGTAGTGGTAACCGTCATCAAACCTGACAGATCTTCGAGACCTGTCAGGTTTAAACCACTACCCTGTGCATCACTACCCAACGTCGCTGGGTCGGCCTGGGCAATGTGTACGGTAAAGGGAGATGAGGTGACGGTGGTGGGGGTGCCTAGTGCCTCCTCAAGGGCGTGGGTGAGGGGCGCGAAGGTGAGGATGGAAAGCCATAGTAAAATGTTGAGAATGGACATAAAAGTAATGACTCCTGTTTAGTTAGTTTAGTTTAGTTAGTTTGAGTACAACAAGTTGAGTACCACGAATTTAGAAATAAACGAATAAACCCTCTCTAGTCTTCCATTCGTTTATTTCTAAATTCGTGGTACTGGTAGTCGTACTCAGTTTTTATGGTAAATAGATACCAAACTGATATAATTCTTGCACTAAAGCCAGAGAAGAAGGAATGAGAAATTCACGTTCTGCCTGCTTAATTACGTCGGTGGTAAAGGATGACATAAACCCCAACTCTTTCGCTTCATTCCTGGCTTTTTTATCATCTATAAGCAAAATATCTGGAGATTTTTCCAAAGCCAAATTCAACACGGCACGTTCGCCTTTGCCTAACCTCCGCGTAAAGGGGTAGTCCAGGCGGGGTGTCACCACTTCAAGAAAATCCTGAGTCGCTTTGAGTATCCCCGCCTTTTGAACCACCACCGGACATTCTAACACCGTTTCTTGAAAAACCGCCGTGGGGATATAAACGTGTCCAAACAATTGTTTTAAAATCTCCAATTTTTGCACTTGACTTAAAGCTAACAACGGACTGGAATTAGAAATCACTATCATCGGTTTTTTGGTTGCATCTGCGCTTGAAAATAGCGATTACTGTCTGCCAATTCCTCTGCGGTAGCATTGATAAATGACAGTCCTTTCTTACCTAACAAGGTAAACAACTCACTGTAGGTTAATCCTAGCAATTCGGCAGCCTCACCTAAACTCAAATAACCACTTTGGCGTTGTTGAATGATGAAATCTTCATAAATGGTTTGACGTAGTTCATCTACACTCCTAAAGTGACCTAAGAACTCGGAAGGCAGGTTAATGGTAATCGCAATCACGTAGTTACCTTATCATGAGATATGTTGGTTAAATGGGTTGATGGTTCGAATCAGAATTTACAGAATTTTAGAATGAGCAGAATAATCGGTAGTCCCTCCAAACCAATGGAGGTCTTAAAATTCAATGAGTTAGCAAAGGTCAAAGTTTCCTAAACCTTTGAGGTTTAGGAAACTTAGAATCGCCGAGATTTCCTAAACCGGTGAGGTTTAGGCTACCTAAAACTGGTAAGATTTAGGAAAGTTAGCACCTGGAGTTTAATACCTCCATTAATTGGTAGGGACTACCGAATAATCCATTCAATATCATTCTGTCAATCCTAAAATTCTGCCAATTCTGATTCAGACCATTGTGTTTGTCAAGTACAACGAATTTTAGGGATATGCGGTTGGTCAAAGGGAAAAGTTAGTCTATACTACTTGGTACTCATTCATAATGTGACCACATCCGCAATATTTTGACGGTTCTTAGTTCTTCCAACACCTGATAAACTAAACAATGCTGAAGATTGATACGCCGTGAATAAGCACCCGTCAAATCACCTATCAATTTCTCATAAGGGGGCGGTCTTTGAAACGGATTGCGGGCCAGAATTGTTAACAATTCCTCCACTTTCTGACGGCACCCCTGCTGGGCAATCTTTTTCGCATCCTTTTGTGCTTGTCGAGTATACACAATTTGCCAGTTCACCATTCTAATTCCTTAGAACAATCAGCCACTGGAGTTTGTAAACCGGCTTGAATTGACTCTCGCATTCCTGGAATAGATAACAAATATAAAGTGTCCTGAATAGCTAACCAATCCGTCTCCGACAAGAGAATGGCATTGTGGTAAGTTCCTTTAATCACTAAAGGTTGATGAGACATCGCAGTTTCGTCAATTAATTGGTCAAGTGGTTCATCTGCCGTGTGCAGATTGAACACCGTGGTCTGCAACACTCTTGGCATCGTAGTTGCGGGATGGAATAAGGGGGAATCAATGTCGATAGTTGGCATAATTCAATTCCTCCCGACTCCAATGGCGACCAGGTTGTGCATAAGACAATTCCTTCATTAAGTTGAAATAGTCCACTTCTTGAGGAACTGACCATGATGCGGAAGTCACGGGCATAGCAGTTTCTTCAGAAAGTAACATGACTTTGAGAGTTTTGCCATACCACTCTTTAAAGGTTTCTGGAATCCGAATGATTCCCACCGGCGCGTGGGTTTCAAAGGCAATAGTTGGCATCAGACAATCTCCTCTCTTACCAGTGAGTGGTAAGGAGTCCAAAACAGGTTTTGGACTCCAAGTTTTGGACCCCAAGTTTTAATGGGCAATCGGTTTATCGGTAAATAAATAGTCCTTCAATTCTTTACCAAACACCGGATCTCGCCGCCGAATCCATTCCAAAATCATTGACGCATGTTCCTTTTCTTCATCCCGGTTATGGGCCAAAATGGCTTTAAGTTCCTTATCCTTACAAACATCCACTCGTTGGTTATACCAATTTATGGCTTCTAATTCTTCTTTCAAAGAATCAATGGCGCGGTGCATGTCGCGTACTGTTTCCGATAATTCGTTACTAGGTTCTTGATAAGGCATTCATTTTCTCCTATTTATGGATTTTCAGGTGACCATTTGCTGACAGGGAGTTGACAACTGTTAAACAGTTGTCAACTCGGTCAGTGCTTTTAATTTACCACAAAATCTTTACCACGTCAAAATATTCTTTCACAAATTGCACTGTTAAACCTTCACGGACATACTCTGGTAACTCGTCAAAATCCCGTTTATTCGCTTCTGGTAAAATTAAATCATAAATTTTAACTCGCCGCGCGGCGATGACTTTTTCGCGAATGCCACCGACCGGTAAAATTTGACCCGTTAGCGTTAACTCACCGGTCATCGCCAAGGTTTTTTCCACCACCTGACCTTTGCCTAACGAGAGTAGCGCACTGGCCATAGTAATACCGGCACTGGGTCCATCTTTGGGGGTCGCGCCGGCGGGGACGTGCAAATGGATAAACGCATTTTCGAAAAAGCTCTTATCAATTCCAAGATGCTCATGTTGGGAAAAAATATAGGCGTAGGCAATCTCGGCAGATTCCTTCATCACATCCCCCAATTGGCCGGTCAGTTTGAAACCACGAGTGTGTTTATGAATACAAATGGCTTCGATGCTTAAAGTGGCTCCTCCCATTGGGGTCCAGGCTAGTCCTGTTACCACCCCCACGCCTTTGATTGCTTGTTCATTTTCAAAGAGCGGCTTGCCTAAATAATCGGTCAAGTTGTCGGGCGTGACATTAATCGGTAAAGTCGCGCCTTCCAATAATTTCCGGGCGGCTTTGCGGGTGATCGCGGCTAGACGTTTTTCCAAGCTCCGCACGCCGGCTTCTCTGGCATAGTCTTCAATGATTTTGGCCAACGTGTCGTCAGGGATGGATAGTTGCTCCGGTTGCAAACCAGATTTGTCCAGTTGACGTTTGACCAGATGTTTTTTCGCAATCTGTAATTTTTCACTGGCCAAATAACCGGATAATTTAATCATTTCCATCCGGTCTAGTAGTGGTGCTGGAATGGTGTCTAATTGGTTAGCGGTGCAGATAAATAGCACTTTGGATAAGTCGAAGCGCACGTCTAAATAATGGTCAAGAAAGTCGAAATTTTGCTCCGGATCGAGGACTTCTAATAAGGCGGAGGCGGGGTCGCCACGATAGGAGGTGCTGATTTTATCTATTTCATCCAGCATGATCACGGGATTAGCATGTTCAACCTCTTTCATGGCTTGGATAAATTTACCTGGCATGGCCCCAATATAGGTTCGGCGATGTCCTTTAATTTCGGCTTCGTCGTGAATGCCGCCGACGGAGAAGCGAAAAAATGAGCGGCCAACCGCCGTGGCGATGGAGTGACCAATTGAGGTTTTGCCGACGCCAGGGGGGCCTACTAATAAGAGGATCGTACCGTTAATACTGCCTTTTAATTTGCCGACGGCCAGAAATTCCATAATACGGTCTTTGACATCCTCCAATCCTTCATGGTCATTGTCTAACACGGCGCGGGCTGGGGGCAATTCTAGTTTATCCTCCGAATATTTGCCCCAAGGCATTAAGGTTAACCAGTCCAAGTAGTTTCGGGTGACGCTATATTCGGCGGAGCCTATTTCTAAAACGGACATTTTTTCAATCTCATCATCAATGCGTTTTTGCACTGGCTCTGGGACTTTAAGTTCGCTTAGGCGTTTCCGGTATTTTTCGATTTCCGTGGTACGGTCGTCTTTTTCTAAGCCTAATTCTTTTTGGATGGCTTTGAGTTGTTCGCGCAAGAAAAATTCGCGTTGCTGATTTTGCATTTTGTCTTCGACTTGCTTGCGAATTTCTACTTGCGCTTTTGCTAGTTGCAATTCTTTATTAAGTAGTAGCAGGACTTTTTCCAAGCGTTTTAGCAAGTGGATGGATTCCAGCACTTCTTGTAATTCTTCTTTGGTCGAAGTGGTTAAACTGGCTGCAAAGTCAGAGAGGGGAGAGGGTTCTTCAACGCCAAAGCGTTCTAAAAATAACCGCAATTCTTCATTGTAGAGTGGGTTGAGGGGTAGCAATTCTTTGATGGTGTTAATAACTGCTAGGACATAAGGTTTGATGTCTTCTTGGTGGTTGTCGCGGCGAGGTTCGGGGTAGTAGTTAACGCTGACGATAAAAGGACGTTCTGAGGAGACCCATTCTTGAATTTCGAATCGTTGCAGACCTTCCACCACAATTTGTAATTTGTCCTCCGCTTGAGCGACTCGGTGTAAGCGGCAAACGGTGCCAATTTGGTAAAAGTCGGCTGGGCCGGCTTCATTTACCTGGTCTTTTTTGCATAGCACTAATCCCACTAATTTATGAGAAGAGTTGACAATGGTTTTGACGGTATCGGCCCAGGGGTTAGTTTCTACTACCAAAGGAATGACTTGGTGTGGAAAAAATGGGCGATTCGACAGGGGGAGAATGTGGATGAGGTTTGGCAGTGCCTCTTTGTAAGAGATTAAATCGGTACCACTTTGAATGTTAACGTCGGCAGTGGTTTCAGCAGTGGTTTCAGCAGTGGCAGGCGGCTTAGTTTCTTCATTGAGCGGGGTGCTGGTGGCTGGTGATGAGTCAGTGGGGGTAGAGGGTGTTAAGGTGGTATTGTTTTCCTGAGAAGGTTCTTCAGAGTGTTCATCAGGAGTGGTGGTTGGTTCTAGTTCTTTGGTCATTTGATGAGATCCGGTGGTTTAATACCTGAATTAAAAGTTCATCTTACGCACAGTTAACTCAACCACTACCCAACTCCTCCTTGCTAAGGAGGGGTGGTGGTGCGTAAGATAAGATAAGGGTAGTCCCTTCAAATTAATGAAGCTCTTAATATTTAATGAGTTACCAAGGTTCAAAGTTTCCTAAACCTCAAAGGTTTAGGAAACTTAGCACCAAGGTCGACCCTAATGGTCTTCGATAGTTTTAGGGTCTTAGTTGGTTTGAGACGGTTAGGGTCTAATTTTTATTACGTCTCATAAACCCCCATTCGATCAATTTATCTTGCGCATGTTTGGCTTGATCTCCTTTATTGGTGAGTTGCAAGTAACGATGATATTCGGCGGCGGCATCTTCGCGACGTTGCATTCCTTCCAAACTTAAGCCTTTGAAAAATATGATATTAGGATTGCCTGGGAGCATTCGATCCGAGTTAGCAAAATGGTGATAAGCGGTTTCAAAATGGTCTGCCATTAAATTAGCGACTCCATTGATTTGGTAGGCTTGAGCTTCCTGGGGATACACTTGGTTAGCTTGTTGTGCATAAACCATCGCGGCGGCGGATTTTTCTTGAACCAATTGACATTTGGCCATCATCACTAGAGCGGCATAGTCTTCTGGGGCTTGGCGTAGTGCTGGTTTAAAATAGGTTTCCGCTGAAGCATATTGCTCTTTTTTCATTAACTCCTCGCCTTTTTGCAGGGCTTGGATGGCCTGTTTGCTGGCACGCAATTTGGCAGTATTATCCATATAACGTTCCCGTTGCAAGGGAAAATTTAGGGCTTTTTGATATTTGGTCGCGGCTGAGAGTTTGGCGGTCTGATAACGCTCTTCACTCATGGGATGAGTGGCAAACATGGTTTCAATAATACTCGGTTGATGATTAGACATCAGACGTAATTGATTCATCAGTCCTACCATGCCTTGAGGATTATTACCAATCCGGGTCATATATTCCAGGCCCAAAGCATCCGCTTGACGTTCATCTTCTCTGCTATAATGTGCTAATAACATACCAGCACTTAATTGTCCCAGCATGGCAATGACAGGCCCGTATTTTTCATTTTTGCTCATTACATACACACTACCAATAGCTAACGCTGCACTCAATAATAAATTTTTGCTCATCTGACTGGCGGTGTGACGAGCGTTGACATGACCGATTTCATGACCCAAGAGGGCGGCTAATTCGGCTTCGTTGTTTAAAGAGAGTAAAATACCTCTGGTGGCGGCAATACTACCCCCAGGAAACGCATACGCATTGGCGTAAGTTGCATTCACTCCACGAAATGAATACGGCATTCGGGGTCGATGAGAATGATTGGCCAGATTTTTTCCCACTTGATTGATATAATTATTTAGAGAGCGGTCTTGTAATGTACCATAGTCTGCTGAAAATTGATGTGGTGAATTTGTTCTATCTAAATTAATTTCTCCGGATTCCGAGACGAGCATTAATTGATTTTCACCGGTGACCGGATTTACCGCACAACCTGTTATCACTACACTGGCAGTGGTTAACGAAGTTAGCCATAGAAAATCGCGTCGAGTCATTGAACGGGTAAATACCCGTTGTTCAAGTATATATGACATAAAATTCCTCAAGCGGTGGCAAGGATAACACGCCTTCGAGGGGTGCCCTTGAGCCTTTGTGATAACTTAGATACTTTTTAATAGCAAAGATAGGGTGGTTATTCAAAACGTTTAATACGTTTAATGATTTTCGATATTTTTAGGGTCTTATTATTTTTGTGATTATTCAAAATTCTCGTTATAATCATGCTGACCTTAAAAGTTTTCTGGCCTTTTATAGTTGTAAAAAACCATAATTTTTTATGGATTGAGTAACCTTTTGGCTATCCATAGAATTTTATTTATTATTGGTGAGATAAAAACGGATGTTATACCTTCCAATAGAATAGCAAATTGGTTTGAAAAAATATTTGATAAATCGGTTAAAATTAGCCATTATTTATTCAAACACTTAAGTTGTAAGAAAACTCAGTTCCTATACTTGCACGATCGCAGATATGGAAAATGGAAATATTTAGTAACAATGATAATTAATTGCTTATAAAATATTTTCAATATCCGCCACTATGTTCGTATCGAGTATAACAAACAATTAGCAACGGAGACAACCGTGAAAGTAACAGCGATAGGTGTTCATTCGGCTTTTGCTACCGGCACTTTTGACAAAGCGATTACTACCAAAGAAGCATTAGAATTGGCTTTGAAAATAGCACTTTCCCCGGAATTTAAAAATGCGTCTGAGGAAAGCATTGCCCAAGAAATCGAAAAAATCAGTAAATCGGTATACTTACCTAAATGGCAATCGAATTTTTTGGTTGAATTTGACATGCCAGGTAAACGTGGAAAAAGTCCATATCGTTTGCTTATAGATATGGGAGGCGATGCACGTCATGCACTCAAATGCCTTGGTCTCACTTCTGCCGATGTGGACGGTGTTTATATCTCTCATCCGCATAATGACCATATTGGTGGGATGGAATATATGGCGTTGACCACTTTTTTTAATCCTTTTTATGTCCCGGCCAAAATTGAATGGTTGAATAAACAATTTATTGCCGATAAATTATTTTTGGAACATCAATGGTGGTCAGTCCCTCCTGCTAACACCAAACCAGATTTATTTGTGCATAAAAAGGTCTTAAAACCGCTTAAACGTGCCTTGGGTCCAGGGTTAGACACTTTACAAGGGGTGCCTGATGTGACCTTGGAAACTTATTTTGATATTCACATCGTCGGTAAAAGAAAAAATGGGCAAACCAAAAGTTATATATTTAAAGATGCTGATGGTGAGTGGACGTTAACACCCCTTTTTGCCATGCACGTTATTTCTAGTTCCGAAGAAATGCCAAGTTATGGAGTCAGTTTGCAACATTCTAGTGGCTATAGTGTCTTAATGCCAACTGATATTCAATCGGTGATTCCGCCGCAACTGGCAGGTCACTATAAACGCGCGGATCGAATTTACATGGATTGTGAAACTTCGCCATTTCCCTCCGGCGTGCATCCACATATTTCAGATTTAATCAGTAAACTGGCACCGGAGATTCAAAAAAAATGCCTGCTTTATCACTATGATATCGATCCGCAAACGCCTGAAGGTATGTTTTGCGGTATTTTAAAAACTGGTGATGTTCATAGTTATCCTCCTCCAAAAGGGTAAGAACCATAATTGTCATAAATGAAAACGTTAGCGCGAGAAAATTCTTATAGTCGTTTACCGATTCATCTGATCACCGGTTTTTTAGGCAGTGGTAAAACCACGCTCCTCAATCAGTTGTTACAGCAAGGAGATTTACCAAAAACGGCAGTAATTGTTAATGAATGGGGTGACATCGGGATTGACCATTTACTCATCAAAGTCACTCCGGAAGAGATTTTTTTGTTGGAAGGAGGATGTTTATGTTGCGCCGTGCGTAGTGATCTGCTACACACCTTAGAAGAGTTATTTCACCAATATCAGCAACAACAAATTCCGGCATTTGAACAAGTGGTGATAGAAACTACGGGGTTGGCAGATCCGGTGCCGATTTTACGCACTTTAACTACTGACCCCGTCATCACTGCCAATTATCGTTTAGAAAACGTGATTACTACCGTGGATGCGGTGTATGGTGCTCACTCACTGGATGAATACGCTGAATCGGTCAAACAAGTAGCATTAGCTAACCACTTGATTTTAACTAAAATTGACTGCGTGACCGAGGCGGACTTAAACTCGTTAACACAACGCTTGCAACGTTGCAATCCTACCGCTTCTTTACAAACTGTCAACTTACAACAGGATCGTATCGCCGCCAAGGTATTGTTCAATAACACCGCGTCTTATCATCCTCATACTCGCCAATTAGAAGTTAATCGTTGGCTACAAGCAGAGAGTTATTTGAACTCTTTATCGACATCGACCTCAGCCAACTTCTCAGAGGTCACTACTGGCCACTTATCTCATCTGGACCACCAGATTAAAACTTTTTGCATCGAACAAACGGCACCTTTACATTGGATCACTTTGGAACATTGGATTCAACTACTCACTCGTCTCCGTGGTAAAGACTTACTGCGAGTGAAGGGCCTTGCTTATACTTACGAGACCGATTTACCGGTACTAATTCAGGGGGTGCAACATATTTTTCAACCCCCCGTGACTCTCGATGCCTGGCCCGGTGAAGAAAAACGTTCCCAAATAGTGTTTATCACCCGCAATATCTCAAAAACCGTGATTGAACAAGTATTACAGAAATTAATTCGTGGTCATTCGCCTATTGAAGTGTCGCAAGCCGCTTTAATCTTATTAGAGTAGCTTTTTGGTGGATACGCTTCGCTTAATTGGCCCACTACGGACCAATGCCATTAAGTTAAGCGATTTCCCTCCCCACCGCGAGGGATCGAGTCGATTGCCAAAAGCAGGGATAACACCCCTCGAAGGGGTGTTATCCCTTAATACCACCAAGTTTTTCGACAGAACCGAAAGCCTTAACTTAATGGGTGGATTAAGCGAAGCGTATCCACCAAACAGGCTAACTATTTAATAAATAAAGATAATTATATTATATTGCCACTTTAGCTATCTTAGCGTTATAATTGAATTTTTCAACCATTCGACTGGAGAACTAAAAACCGTGTATTATTCACGTTTTCTTATATTAATGATAATCCTATTTCTAACAGCCGCTTGTAGCACCATGCAAGCGATTGAGCCTACTCCGGCAATGGCACGAAAAAATTTCAAAATAGGGGATATAATTACAGTCAAGGTTGATGATACGGTTTATGAATTTGAACTGTTAGAAATTAAACCGGAAGGTATTGTAGGAAGACGAGGAATGGTACCTTTTCGCCAAATTGACCAATTGGAAAAAAAGAAGGTTAGTATGCTGAAAACGATAAGTGCGGGAATGGGAGTGACTTACTTGACTGTAACCGGTGTAGTAGCGGTGTTATTTTTGGTATCATTATTGTAAACAGGGCCACCACCCTAAGTCTATACGGAGACCAACCACATTACATGCCAACCAAAAACACTTCGATTTTTTATATCCTGTGGATAGTCGTAGTTACCTTAACCGCCAGTGCTTGTACCACCATGCAAACGGTGGCACCTAAGCGAGAAGCCGTCAAAGACCAATTCAAGATTGGCGATAGAATTAAAGTATATACTAGAGATGAAACTATTATTACTTTCGATTTAGTAGAAATCACGGAAGATGCCATCATCGGAGTTAGAGAGCAAATTCCGTTTAGTGACATTGACAAAATTGAAAAATCAACCATTAGCATTACCAATACGGCGGCCGCAGGAGGAAGCGTGGTACTGTCGCTCTATGGTACTTTAATTTTAGCCGGGATACTTAGTTGGATTTTGATGGTTTGAAGAAAGATTTGACCACTTTCGACCAGTTGTCAAATCGGTTACCCTAACGAGAGGGGAGAGAAATGAGAAATGAGAACTCACCTTACGCACCACCACCCCTCCTTTAAAAGTGGAGTATCCCTGGCGGCTCCAGTGGTGTGTACTCCCCTCCTTACCAAGGCTATACTCCATGCACACCAGTACACCTGGTGTGCCACACCCATCTGGTTGAGGTTAGAGGAATCATGAGATTCTCGTAAACTCATTAGAATGTTGGAGTAGAGGCTGCAAGCCGCAATGCCATTAAGTTAAGGTAGGGTTACGGCGTTGAGAGATTTGACAACTTTTCGAAAGTTGTCAAATCTAAACCCAGGGAGTCCAAATCTTCAGATTTGGCAACGCCGTCTTACCTTGACCAATCTCGTCCAAATCTGAAGGTTTGGACTCCAACGTGGCTTAACTTAATGGCATTGGGGCCGGGGGTGGTGGTTAGGTTAACCGTGCGTAAGGTGAGATGAGAAATAAGAAATGCAAAGCGTGAGCAGTGCGAAAACCTCAGTGCATCAAGTGAATCCGTTAGTAAAAAACCTGCTAACCAAGTTAGTGGGACTGACCGTGTTGGATATTGGTGGCGGTAAATTTGATGCAAATAAACAGTATGCCGTACAAATCGGCGTAAACTTATATGTCTATGATAGATTTAATCGCTCCGAGGCCGAAAATCGAGCGGCGTTGGTCTGTAGACCTGAGGTAGTGATATGTAACAATGTTCTCAATGTCATTGACGATGGTCAAGCATTACGAGACGTGATAGCTTTATGTGCGTCATTTCAAGTCCCCTGTTATTTTACCACTTATGAAGGGAATAAATCGGGAATTGGAAGCAAAACTAAACCGGACTGTTGGCAACGCAATTGGAAAACGCCACAGTATATACCCATTCTGAGAAAATTTTTTCGTCAAGTTAATCGGCGCGGAAATTTAATTATTTGTCAGTAATCGGAAAATCCTACGAACAATGAAGATTGAATACTATGTGGTTTAAAAATTTACATATTTACCGTTTTTTGAAACCGTTTAATTTAACTGCCGAAGCCTTGATCGAACAGTTGAGCAAGGATGCGTTTCAGCCTTGTGGACGACTAGAGATGCAAAGTCAAGGTTGGGTCCCACCATTAGGAAAAGACAGCGAATCTATCGTTCATGCGGTACAAAAATGTTTTATGATTGCAACCCGTACCGAGGAGAAAATTCTGCCCGTTTCCGTGGTTCGAGAATTTGTTAATGAAAAAGTCGAGGAAATTGAAACGCAACAACTTCGCAAAGTGCGAAAACGGGAAAAAGAGGAAATTCGCGAAGAAATTTTGCAAGAGTTGATACCACGCGCCTTTACTCGATCGAATTATCAATATGCTTACATTGACAGTAAGCAAGGTTGGTTATTAATTGATACGGCTAGTCGTAAAAAAGCCGAAGAGTTTGTTAGTTTTTTACGGAAAACCTTGGGTAGTTTACCTGTCACCTTGCCCAAATTAAAAGACTCACCGGCTTATATGATGACCCAATGGTTGACGGAAGAAACTTGTCCGGCTCAGTTTGAATTAGCCGATGCCTGTGAATTAGTGGACACTTCATTGGAAGGTGCCATTGTTAACTGTAAACGCCAAGATTTATTGTCTGACGAGATTCACGCGCATTTAAAAGCCGGTAAATTAGTCACTCGATTGGCGCTACAATGGCATAGTCGAATCGGCTTGGTAATAGATGATGAGTTCGTGATTAGACGTTTACAATTCTTGGATTTGGTGCAAGAGCAAGCTCAAGAAGTCACCGTAGAAAATCGTCAGCAACGGTTTGATGCGGATTTTGCAATTATGATTGGTGAATTAGCGCAGTTGATTAAAAGTTTATTCGAGGTGTTTGGAGGAGAGGATGAGAAGGCTTATGAAAAAATGAAATAAATAAACTTGGGGTGCTCACTGCTGCCCCCGGCCCCTTTCCCAGAAGGAGAGGGGAGGATGCTTACTTGATTACTTCGGTAGTCATGGAATATGGGTGATACTGTTGATAAGTACTGAAGTATTCACCTTACGCCCTCAAACTAAAATAAAATGTATAATTTTATAAGTACCGAAGCACTAATTTTTTATTTTCAGGAGGCAAAATTAATTCGGAATGTCTCCCCAAGTGGAGCTAATATATTGGTCACGGCAGAGACCAAGTTATCGACCGATAAATCAGTTTCAACAGGCAACCAATGGTACTTCATGAAACGCCAGAGAATTTCTAAGTACTGAAGCAGAAATTTTCTCCTATACCTGGTGTGCAACACCATCTAATCCGTGGTCATTCAAAATACGCGGAGTCCCCAAACACGTTTTGGGACAAAATAGGCGGAGTCCTAACACACGTTTTGGGACGACATTCAAAATACGCGGAGTCCCAACACACGTTTTGGGGCGACATTCAAAATACGCGGAGTCCC
>DZAL01000021.1:8298-18061 GCA_022729575.1 Thiomargarita sp. | reverse complement strand
ATACGCGGAGTCCCAACACACGTTTTGGGGCGACATTCAAAATACGCGGAGTCCCAACACACGTTTTGGGACGACACACGCGGGTGCCCAAAACGTGTGTTGGGACTCCGCATTCCATAACCATTGATTAGGTGGTGTTACAGTTGTAGTAGTCGTTGCGCGAGGTCGTCAGGTATCGTAAACGTCATTTGCATGGTCAATCTCCTTCTGGTAGAGAAACAAAATACTTAGCCTGGACAAGATTACCTACAGATGCTATCCCTTCCAGGGATAGTATCTGTTAGGGGTTATCACAGGTTTCCAACCTGGCCAAATTCTCGGTTTCCTAAACCTTCGAGGTTTAGGAAACTTTGGCAAACTTTAGTATTTGTAGGTTGGGCCATAGGTTTATCGTTGCCCACCACTTCGCCGATTTGGGTTAATGACGGTGGGCAAATAAACACTTGTCCACCTGATACGGACTATTTGAATTTTAAGACCTCCATTAATTTGGAGGGAGTACCCAAATTTTACCAGCTAAGTCTCATTTAAACTAAACTTGGCAACGCCTTTGGTACTTCACTTTGGTGAACCTGCACTTGACGTTTTGGCCGTGGCCACAGCCGGTCTTGGTATACCTTCTCTAACTCACGGTAATGATTCAAAAATCTGGTAACATCATGTCCATACGTTTCCGAAATACGTTCCCTCACCATGCGGATTTCGTCCATTGCTTCATCTTTCATCATCTTTCACAATCTCCTCATTATTCAACAATTCTACTGGTGTAGTAATTATCGGCACCGACAAACCTAACAGGTGATTGACATGCCGAATGTGTTCAAACTTATTGGCATTAGCCAAGTGAGTACAATTCCAGGTTAATAAAAACTGACAGCGATGATAAGAAGCCAGTGCTAAATGCAAGGCATCTCCTAACGGATGTTTCGGCATAATATAACGCGAAATATACTCTTTGACAATGTCATCAATCGCTTCCTCCAGAGGTAATACCGGTAAATCTGCCAAGAGTTCCAAGGTTAACTGTTTGGTAGGATAATTACCTTGTTCTAATTCTTCCAGAACTGGTATTCCTGTCACTAACTCATAATGTGACCGTTGAGTCTCCCACCACACCTGGGTCCACTCACGCCGCGCTACCATCACAGGCTCTGGGCGGATTTCGTAATAAAAACTAGGAATACTGGTTTCAATATAGACTTTTTTCGGCATTTAAGATTCACCATTTAGGTGATTGGCACCAACCACGTTGACTGATTGAATTAGGTTAATCTTTTCATCTAAGTACTGAAGCAACAATTGTCTCGTATTTGGTTTCGCTCCTCTCCCTCTGGGAGAGGGGTCGGGGGTGAGGGAAAATACCGCAAAATTTCTGCTTCAGTACTTATTCGGTTATCTTCATAGCCTTTATACCTCTTTCGTTTGGTAAGGTCAAGAGGGCTTTGAAAAAAATGTAGCTACTCCTTTGGGTAGTGCGGAACTGTGGGTGATTACTCGAACAGGACTGCCAGTCCTCAGTTTTCACCCAGAGGTCATGACGACCAAAAATTTAGCATCATCAGCGGTTCAACACTTATACTAGCAACGTCCTTTGCGTAATAGACATTTCAAAATGCTGCGGCCTGGCGTGGGCGCTACTTTGCGGCTTGGCATGACAGGTGCTGGCGCGTTTGGTACTTTTGCGGAAGGTAACTTGTAAACACTGAGCAAGTATTGCTGCGGTACCGCATTCGGATAAGCCGCACCATAACTCCAAGTCTTGGTGTTTTGGTAATAACTTAGCCGAACCACGTTGCCTGCCAGAACACTACCCTCCTTCTTGAGGGTCGCCTCCAGATAAAACTCCTTTGGGTTAGGAATGATACTAGCGGTGTACTTAATTGAGGATTTCACCGTATCCGGCAGAAGCGCTAAAAGCTCTATCGCGGGGAGAAACTCGCCCTTATCGGCCATATATTGTTCCACCAGCGGTTTCACTCCCTCTAACAACTGTATTGCTTCAGATACTTTACTACGAGACAGTTCCTCACGCATCGCGGGATTGGTGATGGCGACTATTTCTGCGGCAGATGATTGACAAACACTGGGCAAGTATTGCTGCGGTATCCCTTTCGGGTAAGCTGCACTACAACTCCACAACTTCGTGTTTGGGTAATAATTTAACCGGACCACCTTGCCGGCCATGACGCTATCCTCCTTGTTCATGGTCGCCTCCAGGTAAAACTGCTTGGGGTTGGAGACTAGATTAGCGGTGTACTTACCGGCCGTGTTCTTCGTCACCGCGTCTATCGTCGGTGGAAACTCGCCCTTAGCCGTTATATATTGTTCCGTAGGTGTTTTCAGTTCCTCTAACCACTGTATCGCTTCAGACACTTCCTCACGCCGCCAGGAATTGAGGTTGGCAGTTATTTTTGCTGGAGAGGATTGACAAACACTGGGCAAGTATGGTTGCGCTATTCCATTCAGGTAAGCCGCACTACAACCCCAAGTCTTCGTGTCTGGATGATAAATTACCCAGACACTCTTGCCACCCAGGACCGTATCCTCCTTACTCATGGTCGCTTCCAGATAAAAACGCTCAGGGTTGGAGGCCAGATTAGCTGTGTATTTACCAGAAGTTCTATTCGTCAGCAGGGTTATCGTCGGTGGAAACTCGCCCTTAGCGGCCAGATATTGTTCCGCAGGCGGTTTCAGTTCCTCTAGCAACTGGATTGCCTTAGACACTTTCTCACGCTTCCAGTAATCGCTGTTGGCGATTATTTCTGCGGTAGAGGAGTTACACCCAGTGGGCAAATATTCCTGCGGTATCTCCTTAGGGGAGGGCGTTCTACAACGCCAAGTTTTAGAGTCACGATGAAAAATTAGCCGGACCACTTTGTCCACCAAAATACTATCCTGCTGATTCATGGTCGCCTCAAAATAAAATTCGTCTGGGTTGGAGGTAAGAGTAGCAATGTCATTACCTAAAATTTTATTAGTCACCTCTTCTATCATGGACGGAAATTGGCCTTTAGCTACCATATATTGTTCCGCAGGCGTTTTCAGACCATTCAATAATTCTACTGCTTCAGACACTTTACCGCGTTCGATACCGCGTTTCAAGTCATCGGTGTAGGCAGTCCATTGTGCGAGGACCAAGAGACATGTAAAAATGACAGGAACCGGTATGAACACGAAAGCCACATCAGAGCTATCGGCGGTGTAGTCGTTTTCAATGGAATCGCTACTGGTAGAGAGAAACACCAAAAACTCAATAACTGCAAAAATCCCTGGAATCCACGTCCAGAAGAACAAGAGGTATATGGTGCCGCGTGCATAATGGCCTAAATAAAAGTGGTGTGCGCCAATCCAGCCTAAAAAGAGAGTTAAGAGCAATAGAATACTCTTACTAGCAGGCTTTCCTTGACGAACCGTGACAGGAGGAATTTCAATATCAGCGGGACGTTGTTCATCACACTTGAGTATCAAGGAACCAAAAGGGATAAAACATAAGCCCACCTTCGCTAGAGTCTTCATAACCTCATATGTGGTATGATATGCGATGTCTTTCTGACGCTCTATTAACACGGGCGCTGCTGCTTCGCCAGGGAAGACCTTGACCACTATCGTCTTGGCAAGACTGTCATGCAAGCAGCGTCGAGAGTTTTGAACAATGAACAACAGGTCAAGTAAAGCAATTAAAGCAATTGCAATGGTTGGAGTACCGATTACTGGTAGGGCCGAACCCTTGATCAGAAGAATAGCAGCGAGTAATGGTATACTAAAAGCTACTAAAGTTCGTACCAAGAGAATCCATAGTCTGGCCCGACTGCCATCGGCATTGACAATTTTTATGGAGCAGATGTGTTTACCAAGGGTTTGACCATGGCGATAGAGTAGCACCAGATTGAGCATGATAACGCCTATCACTGGCACCAGAAAAGAAGCAGTGGGTACTAACTGTTCTGTAAGGTGGTCGGTCGCCAAGATGGACTTCAAAACCAATAGAACTCCTATGATAAGAACATCATAGAGGACGGCCTTCAAACGTGTACCACGTTCTGCCAGTTCAATCTCTGGTGCTTCACTCTCCATGTTGGTAAGAGATACGGTAGATGTACGATAGGCAGAAACCTGAGACTTATCCCGGTGAGGGGGAAGCACTAAGTTCGGTTTAACAATCACGTCCTCTCTCTTCGGCTTTGACGATGCGACTGGTATGGGTGGTTTGAGTGATTGCCAGTGAGAGTCATAAGCTGCGCGGGTTTCAGGCTTAGAGAGGTTCTCATAAGCCTCCTTTATTGCCTTCATTCTCGCTTGGGCCGCGGCTTGAATTTGGGCGAGGTTAGCTTCTCGACTCACGGCCAGAGTGGCATAGTGGTTATGTGGCCCAGGGTTAAGTTGAGCATCATAAGCGGTGCGTGTTTCCACATGAGACAAAACGGCAAAAGCGGTTTTTATTTCATTGGCCTTAGTCTGGGCCGCCTGTTTAATCTCCTCAAGATTGGCCAAGTGGCTGACTCCAAGTATTTTGTAGTAATCTCGTGGCATTTTCTGCTTCCTCGTTAAATATGTCAGTTACATGGCCATGAGAAACTAAGTTTCTGGAAGAAACTTAGTTTCTGTGGGTCTGGTTGCCTAATTATTTGGTTTCTGGGATGAACGAAGCTCATTCCCGAAACCGCCTCAATTACTCTTTACACTCGATGCTCAAGTTTTTCTTCAGCCGGGTTGGACTAGAGACTTCAGTCGGGCTGGACTAGCAGATTCAGCATGGAAACCTCTATCGCCCAGCCCGGCTAAAGCCTCAATGCCATTAAGTTAAACTAAAATTACCGCGTTGGAGTCCAAATCTTCAGATTTGGCAACGCCGTCTCACCTTGACCAGTCTCGTCCAAATCTGAAGGTTTGGACTCCAACGCGGCTTAACTTAATGGTATTGCGGCTAAAGCCTGTTCAGCAGAGTTTGACTGAAGAAAAATTTGAATAATAAGCCGGTTCCTATAAAACGATTGGCTCGGAGCCAAAACCTTTATATCCCTTTAGTTTGATAAAATCAAGAAGATTTCTAAAAGAATTAGCTACTGCTTTGGGTCACTGCCATTAAGTTAAGGAATTTAACGGCGTTGGAGTCCAAATCTTCAGATTTGGGAACGCCGTCTCACTTTGTCCAAATCTGAAGATTTGGACTCCAACTGGGCTTAACTTAATGGCAGTGCTGCTTTGGGTAGTGCGGAACTGTGGGTGACTACTCGCGCAGGACTGCCAGTCATCGAAGGACTGGCAGTCCTAAGTTTTCACCCAGAGGTCATTACTACCATTCTTTGATTATGGAAGATCTTCGACCCAAAGTAACCGATTGGCATACGGACTGGTTTGGAGTGCCTCATAAAATTTTCGGTCGGCCGTGACCATTTGCCCGTCTATCGCAATGCTACTTGGCGGTTTGCTCTCACAACTTATCATATTCCTCGGGTTCAACTTGGGGGACCGCTGTCAAGACCTTCTCAAAATCGACCCGCCGGCCTTGCGCGGCTTCTCGTTCTAAGTAGCTGGGGGTGAGAAACGCGGTCAGTTTTTCCGTAGCCGCCAAAATCAAAAATTGATGGATGGAAATACCTTCTACCTTCACCAGTTCATTAATCTTAGTATACAAAGAGTCTGGCAGTTGCAGAGTGACTGTATTCATGGGTTCTCCTTGAGAATTTGCAGAAAGTTAGCCGGTATAATAGTTTGAATGCCAAAACCGTCAATACCTTTAAAATCTCTTAAGTTGTAGGTGACGATATATTTACTTTGAGAAGCGACCGCTACTTCTAGTACCATATCATCTTTTGGGTCCGACAGCCAAGGTCGCCACAGGTAAAATATTTCTTGTCGTTTAGCAATCTTACAAAGATACCGTAAAAAGTTCAAAATATCTGCTACCGTGCTTGTTCCTGTCATCATGTCAGGTCGTGTTAGTACATCTTGGTATTCAGTGTATAAGGGCACCGATAAGACGATTTGAAATTTCGCTGAAGGTAGTTGAGAAATCAGCGTATATGCGGCCCCCTTATCGGATTTAAGCGCAGTGACTAGGACATTGGTGTCAAGAACTATGTTCATGGGAAGAGACATTATTATTTCCTTGGTGATGACATGACTTAAAAAATAGGCGGGCTGGATTAAGCCTGTCAAACAAGAGGTCATCGGAGCCAAAACCTTTATACCCCTTTAATTTGGTAAGGTCAAGAGCATCTCTAAAAAAATTAGCTACTGCTTTGGATAGTACGGAAATGTGGGTGACTACTTGCGCAGGACTGCCAATCCTCGAAGGACTAGCAGTCCTAAGTTTTCACCCAGAGGTCATCACTACCATTCTTTGATTATGGAATATCTTCGACCCAAAGTAACCGGCCGGCATACGGACTGGTTTGGAGTGCCTCATAAAATTTTCGGTCGGCAGTGACCATTTGCCCGTCTATCGCCATGGCTAAACTGAGATAGAGACAATCGTAGAGACTGCGATAGGTTTCATGGGCAAGGTCAAAGGCCATTGGAAATAGCAATTCATCACGGTGCCAAGTCAGAGAGAGATTTCGTAGTTCTCCTAAGATAAACTTACTTTCTGCTAAACCCAGTTCCCCCCGACGATACTTCTTCCCCAGAAAATTCCCAAACTCTAATAGAAAAAACTCTGGGACATGTAATTCATAACGGGAATCGAATAATTTTTCGGCAACCTCCTGGTAAATTTCTGGGATGTACCATTTGACTGCCACGCTGGTATCGACTACATAGATAGGATTTACCATCCACGGTCCTCCCGAATCAGTGGTGTACTATCACTAAAAGTTCGACCCGAACGTGCCAATTGGTCTCGAAACTGCTTAATTCGGTTCCACACCGCTTGTTGTTCCTGGACCGTCACGGGTGGTTTCGGTGCCACTGGCAAGACAATGACTTCCACTTCTTGATATGGAAAAGTTTTCGGGAGTTGGATAGTGATACTACCCGAATTAACTTCATGTATCTCACGTAAGGCTTCCATAAGGCAATTTCTCCTAAGTTGGTGATTATAATGGTTGACTCCAGATGACACGGCTTCACCACTGGGCGGGCGGGGTTAAGCCTGTCAAACGATTAGGTCATCGGAGTCCAAACTCTTATACCTCTTTCGTTTGATAAAGTCAAGAGGGTTTCTAAAAGAATTAGCTACTTCTTTGATTAGGGAAGGTCTTCAACCCAAAGCCCGCGTGTTGGATTGAGTGAAGCGAACTCTAAACCTACGCGGGCTGAATACTGACCAGCCTCTTGCTCTGGCAGTACTTTAAACCATAAACCAATTTTCAATTTCAATGCCGACAAAATACCGAAAATCGGTAATATTTCTGGTGACTAAAATTAAATCGTTGACCTTTGCAATAGCGGCAATTTGTCCATCAGCAAAAGCTGAGGGGGTTTACCCAATTATAAATGAAGTGGACACGGGACCTCCTGGTGGCATTACCACGTAAAGTCTGGTAACGAGGTAAGTACTGAAGCAGAAATTCGGCGGTATTTTCCCTCACCCCCGGCCCCTCTCCCAAAGGGAGAGGGGCGAAAGAAAATACGAGAAAATTTATACTTCAGTACTTAATAAACCCGTTGCCCACCCTACTTGACTATTTAACTTACCGTTGATAAGGTGTTTGCACCTCTAAACTGACGATTTGACGGTAATGTTTCAAATTAAACGAATATAGTCGCCAGCCTCGCTTCAGCACGGTGGCTGCAATTAAAGCGTCTGGAATACTGATGGCGGTGGTCAGGCGATGTTGGGCCAAGAGCCAATAAGCCTCTTCAAATTCGGTAGAGGTGGGCCAAATTAGAGTAAATTGGTTAAGGAATTTTTGATAGCGTTGCCATTCATTTTTATTACGTGACCCCATCAGAATTTCCATCGCCGTGACCCCATGAATAACCACCGGTAAAGCCGAATTGGCTTGTAACCAAACTTGAGCGGGAGGATGAGCGCGTAAGATATCAATCAGCACATCTGTATCGAGTAAGGTGGTTATGGGAATCGTTGCCAGGCGGTTTGTCTCAATTGAGTAGCATACTGAATCGGGTCTTCAATCTCGTCACGGTCGGCCCAGAAACCGTAGCCATATTTAAGTACCTCACCTAAAGTACGAATCATGGGTGTGGCCTCCATGGAATCGCTGCTGTTGGTGGGAATGAGTGCGTCACCTAAGAAACGTTCTAGTAAGTGGTCTAATAGGGTTTCTGGTGAAGCGTTTAATCGTGTTGCCCGTTGCAAGAGAGTTTGATACTGTTGTTCAGAAATGGTAATCGTTGCCATACAAGATAATCTGAGTGAGGAGTTGATGAGGAATTTTATCATCATGAATTATGAAATACCATAAATATCGCAGTTTTGCTGCCCGGACGCTTCGCGTCCCGTTACCGCTAATGCCATCCAGACTCACCAAGGAAGTGGATACGGGGCGCGGAGCGTAGTCCGGGCGGCGTTACAATATGGAGCGTCGAAACGAAAAATTACAGCGGGACCTGCTATAGTAATATTTCTATAAATTTGTACTACTAAATCTGGAATGCAATCAAAATTATTGCGCTACTGTTCACAATAATTCTGATTGCGCTCCCTTGAACCTTGACGGAGATAACATACCTTCAAGGGGTGTTATTCTTTGGGCTTTGCATCCCTTCGAGGGGAGTTATTCCTTGCGCCTTTGTCGGTCGATTCCAAGAGTTGCAGTCCAAATCTTGATTTGGACTCCAATGTTGATACCCTCCCTTTTTCAAAAAAAATGCTTGCCCATTCTCATCCAAACAACGTAAACCGACTGCTTGGTCGATAATGCCGATTTTGGTATAGGACCCTGTGGGTAAGGCTTTCGATAATTCTAATTCGCGATTAGAAGGTACGGTAAAACATAGTTCATAATCATCACCGGCACTTAATGCCAGTTGCCAGGCGGCGGTTGGTGATAAATGTTCTCGTAAGACTTTTGATAACGGTAATTGAGTTAACTTTAGCGTGGCACCTACTTCACTGGCTACTAGAATGTGACCTAAATCGGCGGCTAGTCCATCGGAAATATCGATGGCACTGGTGGCAATGTTACGTAAGGCTTGACCTTCTAGTAGTCGTGGGGTGGGCCGATTTAAGCGGGTTTCTACATATTGCGTGGCGGCTGGAGATAGGGTGAGTTTTCCTTGCACGGAGGCTAATCCTAGTCCAGCGTCTCCCAAATAACCGGTGACATAAATGGCATCACCTGGTTGGGCGCCTCGTCGTTGTAACGCGCTATTGGCAGGTAGCAGACCGGCGATTTGTATAGTCACGGTTAGTGGGCCAGCCGTGGTGTCTCCTCCAATTAAACTCACTGGGGTGGCGGCGGCCAGTTTCAATAATCCTTGACTAAATTTAGCTAACCAGTTTTCGTCAATTTGGGGACAGGTTAAAGCTAAAGTAAACCAAGAGGGAATCGCGCCCATGGCGGCCATATCGCTAAGATTCACGGCTAAGGCTTTATAGCCAATGTCTTCAGGTGCGGTGTGGTGAGGGAAGTGTACGCCGGCAACTAGAGTATCTATCGCTATTGCCAGTTGCATCCCTGGGGGGACGGTGCATAGTGCTGCGTCGTCACCGAGGCCCAACACTACACTGGGATGAGTCGGAAAAGATTGCTTGAAATAACGGGGGATTAGCTCAAATTCGGTCATAAAGTAATATTCCTCCACTTTTGTACTTGAAGTCTGAGGGATAACACCCCTCGAAGGGGTGTTATCCCTG
>DZAL01000021.1:0-8198 GCA_022729575.1 Thiomargarita sp. | reverse complement strand
CTACAGTGTGAAGTCTGAGGGATAACACCCCTCGAAGGGGTGTTATCCCTGCTACAGTGTGAAGTCTGAGGGATAACACCCCTCGAAGGGGTGTTATCCCTGCTACGGTGCCGGTTTACACTCACCAGGGCAAGCGACGTTAAACACCTGTTGGTCTTCTAAGCGTAATGCGGTTAACGCACCTCCCCATAAACAGCCGGTGTCTAAGGCATAGACATTATTACCGGCATAGTAACCTAGGGTTGACCAGTGTCCAAAGATAATACGGGTGTTTTTACTGGCACGGTCTGGAACCAGGAACCAGGGTTGGTGGCCATTACCGTTGTTCTTTTCTTTGTCAGGAGACCCTTTCTTTTTCAACGCTAATTTGCCTTTGTTATCGCAGTAACGTAAGCGCGTGAAACAGTTGGTGATAAAACGAAGTCGTTCCCATTCAGTGAGTTTCTTTGACCATTTGTCTGGTGCATCGCCTGAGAGATTGGCTAAATATTTTCGATATTTGGGTCCGCGAATGGCTTCTTCTACTTCGCACGCACATTGGCGGGCTTGTAGGAGGTCCCATTGTGGTGGTAACCCGGCATGAATGAGGGTGAATCCTAAGTCAGTGTCATGGTGTAAAAATGGTCGTTGACGTAACCATTCAATCAGTTCAAGACTGTCCGCCGCTTGGAGAATTGGCTGGATAGTATCTTTCGGGTGCATAAACTGAAGAATGCCTTGAGCTACTGCTAATAGGTGTAGGTCGTGATTGCCTAAAACCACAATGGCGCGTGGTCCTAGTTGTTTAAAGAAGCGTAATACCTCTAATGATTGCGGGCCGCGATTTACCAAGTCTCCCGTACACCACAAAATGTCTTCACGAGGATTGAACTGGATGTGGTCGAGCAGGCGTTGTAGGTCGGTGTAGCAGCCTTGAATATCTCCAATAGCGTAAGTTGACATGGAGGTGATGGTAGTTTGTTTAGGATTCAGGGAAGAGGATTTTTGGTAACTCACCTTACGCACCACCACCCCTGGCCCCTCCTTGCTAAGGCGGGGAATCTCCCTTGCGAGTTAGGTGGTGCTTACTCCCCTCCTTACCAAGGAGGGGTTGGGGGTGGTCATGCGTAAGGTGAGTTAGTAATAGCGATTCATTTGGTTGGTGTGTACATGGGGTAGCCAACGATTTTGGTTACGCCGGTTCACCATTAGTATCAGCATCAAACAAAGTATGGAGAAACGTTTTTATCTCCTCAAAACAGGGATGCGAAAAGTCCCAATATCCTCTCTTTGCACCCAAGCCAAGGGAATTAACTATTGGTGCTCTTGCGGCAAGATATGCTTGCACTTTAGCTTTGGGTTCATTAAACTTTTCTCGTTCTGAAGATGCCATATTGGTTGATACGCATGATAGATAATCGTCAAGACATTTTTCTATATTTTGACCTTCGATGGTTTTCAAACATAGATTCTCAAGCATACCTGCCCCTTGATTGTCAGGCATGATAAAGATACCCACTTTCTTCGGTGGCCCTGGATTTAAAGCATTTATGGTAGAGGGCACTGGCAAATGGTGTTTCTGAAGATTGTCACAAAGACTTTGAAAGGCGGATTCTGCTTTATTCGCTTCGGCATCTCGTACCAGACCAATGGTCAAAACTTGATTAAATCCTTCGTTGGTGATAAGTTGCGAAAAGGCTTCGGGAAATTTATCTTTACCTCCAATATCCATCCATTGCACTCCTTTAATGTTCTCTTGTGCCAATAATGCTTCAAAAAAATTACATTCATCTTTGCCTTCCACCAACAACAGTTGTCTTTCCGTGATTCGGAATTTCTTACCCATTAGCGCACCTCAAATTCATTTTCAATGCCTACACGTAGCATTTTGGCAGTAGAGGCAAACGCTTGATGTTTATTAGCTTTTCGGTCAATTCGATAGAGGCAAATTGCTGGCTGTTCCAAAGTGGCAAAGGCTTCGACACATTCATACGAGTGAGTAGTGGCAAAAATCTGCACGTTAAATTCTTGGGCCGCCAGCGCCAACGCTTTCCATAAAGTCGTTAGGGAACTATAATGAAATCCGTTTTCGATTTCATCCAGCAAGAGAATACCATTTTTCAGGTCAAAGACTGCCGACAGGATTGCTAAGACGCGACGAATACCATCTCCCATGAGGTTGAGTGGCAATAGTTTGTCTAGTCCAATATCAACATAAATCATGCCATTGGCACCCAGACGAATATCACTCAGAGCAGGTTCAATTTCTTTGAGGACGAGGATGATGGGGGTTAAATTTTTCTGTACTAACAGTTGGCTCAACCTTTGCTCTAGTTGTGACATCGCGGTTTTCGTGCTGAGGAAGGCGCAACGTAGAGGTTCTTTGTAGTTTTCTGGGAGAACAAACTGGCCTTCTTGTAAGTGTGCTTCGGCATGTCCAATTTGTTGGTCCTCGCTGAAATCTTGTTGAATACCGGCAACGACTTGTAAGGGTGAGGTGGTGACATTGAAGGTTTGGTCACTCAGTGGTGCCAAATCATGGTTCTTCAATTTTTGGTTATCCGAGGAGAGGTAATTGGCATAAATGGGCGCAATGGTTAAAGTACGTTTTTTCTCAGTGGCGCCTTGTACTATGGCTTCTATCCGCGGCAATCGATTAAAATCAAGGTTATAAAATAGACAATCAAAGGCTTCATCTTTGGCTAAACCAAAGTCGCGAAAGAAATTGATAGCGACCGGTAGTTGCGGATTGGCCATGCCCGAAATTAAAAATAGTGCTTCCAATACGGAGGTTTTGCCACAGTTATTGCGCCCGACTAGCAAGTTGAGTTGCTTAAAATCGGTTATCTCCAGGGTTTGGATGCCTCTAAAATTTTGGATGAGCAGTTTAGTGTATTTCATTGTCGGTGCCTGACCATAAGGAGTAATTGGTTTGGAGTCGCTTTGTTGGCGGTCCTGAAAGCTGGCTGAAATTGACGGAGGACCTTATGTGCAACACCTATTTTAGTCTGTGAATCCACCAAAGTGTCGGAGTGGAGGCTTTACCGCGTTGGAGTCCAAACCTTCAGCTTTGGACGAGATTGGTCAAGGTGAGACGGCGTTGCCAAAGCTGAAGCTTTGGACTCCAACGCCGTAACTTTAGCTTAACTTAATGGCATTGAGGCTAAAGCCTCCACTCCACCGGCTAAAGCCTCCACTCCAACGGTGTTTTCCCTAGCTTAATGGCATGGCGGCGGTGGTACTATGACGGAATGAATTCCGGACTCCAACTACGGTCGAAGTTTATTCCGGTGCGGTCGATTCGGTCGCCTCGGTGTTCTTAGTCTCAGTAGTGACTGAGGAGCTTTGAGTCGTCGTGGTTGAGGTCGTCGTGGTAGTTGCGGGTGGCGCTTTTGACAATGCTTGATATTCTCTTTCCGCTAAACCGTCCACTACTTTTAGCAAATTATCATAACCATTCGTTTTGCTACTGAGAAGACGATATTTGCCTTGCACGACTACGGCAGGTACGCCGGTGATGCCATAGCTTTTGGTCATCAGCTTCGCATTGCGGACTTTCATGTCGACAAAGAACGAGTTGTAATTTTTTTCAAACTCTTCTTTGGTTACGCCGTGTTCTGAAAATAGTTTGATAAAATCTGGTACGGCTTGTAAAGTGCGTTTGTCTTCATGGATGGCTTTTAAAATAATGGCGTGAAATTCTTTTAGTTTCCCCAAGGCTTCGGCAGTGTAATGCAATTTGGCTAAAGGGATCCATTCATCATTGAAGACCGCCGGCACATTTTCAAAGTGAATGTAGTCAGGTTTGGTTTCCACCCAGGGGACGAGATGGGCTTCAAAGGTATGGCAGTGTGGGCAAGTGTAGAGGAAAAATTCGACGACTTCCACTTTTCCATCTTTTCGTTGAACTGGTTGAGCCAGTTTAATTAGTTCATATTGGTTCGCGTAGGGATCTTGGTCTTGTGCGTTTACTACTGAAGATAGCCCGCAGTAGGTGAATAGGAAGCAACAAAGGGTAAGCCAAAAATTGTGGTGATTTTTCATAATCATACTCATAGTTAAAGTGAAGTGGGTGAGGGTGCTAGTAAAATTTTCCAAATCTGGGTCATCCTAAAATCTAGGTGAAACTAGCTTTCCTAAGCTTCGAAGGCTTAGGAAAGCTGCACCGTCTTTATCTCTTTATTTCACTCACCTTTCAGGATTACCCAAATCTGGAAAATTTGGAAAATCTATTTGATTTTAAGTACTGAAGCATAAATTTTCTCGTATTTTCTTTCGCCCCTCTCCCTCTGGGAGAGGGGCCGGGGGTGAGGGAAAATACCGTAGAATTTCTGCTTCAGTACTTAGATTACTGCAATCCGGCCATATAATCCGCAACCAATTGCATCTCTTCAGGGGACATTTTAGCGGCCACTTCTTGCATAATAAGGGCCGTAGCGGTTCCTTTACGGGTCCGACTCTGGTAATCGGCCAGTTGTTTTTTGGTGTAGTCCACTTGTTGACCACTGAGAGAGGGATAATTAGCCATGGGATTGCCACTGCCCGTGGGTCCGTGACAACCTATACATGCTGGCAATCCAGTGGTTTTATTGCCACCGCGATAAATTTTCTGACCTGGTTCTAAAGTTTGAGGATTAGCTTGGCCAATTTGTCTGGTTTGACTGGCAAAATAAGCCGCGAGGTCGACGATGTCTTGTGGGCTGAGTGGTGCTGCCATGGGAGTCATCGTAGGCTCGGCACGGTCTCCTTTTTGAAAAGCATGAAGTTGTTGAACGATATAATTTTCATATTGTCCTGCTAATTTAGGCCAGATCGGCGCAAGGCTATTGCCATCCGGGCCATGACAGGCACCACAAATAGCACTTTTAGCTTTGCCAGCTTCGGCATTGCCGACTAGAGGAGCCGCAGTGTCCCCAGTTGGGGCATTTGCTAATACGAGTGGACTACTTAAGGTTAAGACGCATAGAGTTAAAGTCAATTTTTTCATCAATTTATCCATGGTATGGTTGCAATGGAGGATTAGATTTGGGATTAGATTTGGGATTAGATTTGACAACTTTTTTAAAGTTGTCAAATCTGTTTCAAATCAGTTTTGTCAAATCCGGTTTTTTCCATAACTATGTTAGTGGAATTTGAGTATTTATTTTAACATGATTATAACATGTCATCAAATTCAAACTAAAATTTGTCACCATAATAATTGATGATTTAGTCACAACGAACTTGTTGACTGGCAAAATAAGCCGCTAAATTTTCAATGTCGGTATCACTTAAAGACGTTGCCATGGGACTCATAACGGGGTCGATACGATTACCGTCACGGTAAGCCTTAAGGGCTTTAGTGAGATAAGTTGAATGTTGGCCCGCTATTTTGGGAAAAGTTGGCTCCAGGCTGTTACCGTCAATACCATGACAAGCCGCACAAATACTTCGTGCTTTATTCTTACCGGCTTTCAAATCTGCTGCTTGAACTGTCAATACTAACAGGGATAATATAATGAGGATATAAATTTTTTTCATTGATAATTACCTAAAAATGTATTCTGTACGACGCTAGACGATGCTAATATTGGGCTTTCAATATTGGGTGAAATTTATTTCCTAGCCATTTTTTCATCATTTTGGATAATACCATTTTAGACACGGGTTTAATAAGTACATCATTCATACCTTCCGCTAAACATTTATCGCGATCACTGGCTAACGCATTTGCCGTCATTGCTATGATTAACAAACGTTTACCCGTGTTGGTTTCACTTTGGCGAATACTGCGTACAGCAGTGTAACCATCTAAGACTGGCATGTGAATATCCATAAAAACTAAGTCGTAATCATGATGTGCTGTCAGGTCTATGGCTTCTTGACCATGGTTGGCAATACTGACTTGACAACCTAATTCATTTAACATCATTTCGGCTACCATCTGATTAATTCTATCATCTTCTACTAGCAAAACGTGGATCTTGGGTAAAGATGCGGTTGAGATTACTTCCACGGGGGCTTGAGTTTCAACCACACTTATTTCATCAACTGGCTCAAGTAAAGACAATGGCTCAGTCATTGGTAAGGTTTGTTCTATGACCACAGGTAAAGTCAAGGTAAACCAAAAAGTGCTACCTTTTCCTAATTCGGTCTGCACGCCAATCTTTCCGTGCATCAAGTGAACTAATTGATGACAGATGAATAAACCTAAACCGGTGCCACCATATTTGCGATTAGTTTTGGCATCGACTTGGTGAAATTTATTAAACAAATTCGGTAATTCATCCGCTGGAATACCGATACCGGTATCAATGACCGCAAATTTAAAATCGGCTTCATCCTCCTCTAACCGTTCTAATTTCACTTCTAAGGTCACGCTACCATGTTCGGTAAATTTAATCGAGTTACTTAGTAAATTGAGAATAATTTGGCGCAACCGATTTTTATCACCAGTCAATTGTTTGGGAATCTGGGGACTGGTACGAAGTTCTAACTGTAGTGGTTTTTCCGCGGTTTTTGGACGTAACAACGTGATTGCGTCTTCAATGGCTGATAATAGATTAAACGGTCCAAGGTCTAACTTCATTTTGCCGGCTTCGAATTTGGAGACATCGAGCAAATCATTAATAATCACTAACAACATTTCGCCGGATTCATAAATGAGACGTAATTGGCGTTGTTGCAATTCTCTCAAAGGTGAATTTAAAATCAATTCAGCCATTCCCAAAATTCCATTTAATGGCGTGCGAAGTTCGTGGCTAATATTGGCAATAAATTCACTTTTCGCCAAATTCGCGGCATCGGCTTTTTGTCGTTCTACTTTCAATTCATTATTGAGTTGCTCCAACGTTAAAGTCCGTAACTGTACTTTCTCTTCCAATTCACTGTTGGCTTGTTCAATTTGAGTTAATGCGGCGCGTAAACGTTTAACCATCTGATTGAAGCAATAGTACAAAGCACCTATTTCATCCTCGGGCCTTAAGGGTAACTGTATTTCCAAATTGCCGGCACCAATTTCTCGACTCGCTCTAGCTAACACTTGCACTGGTTTAATCACTAAGTAATTAAGCACAAAGAAGAGTAAAATCGGAGTTAAGATCAACCCCCCTAAAATACCAATCGCAAACACTATTCGTAACCACTGTCCGGCGGCCAATACGTCGGTTTCTGGCAGTACCGCAAACAGATAAAGGTTATCATGTAGTTGCTTGCCTTGTACGTACATGGGCGTGTGATTAAAATTGGTCAGAAATAAATTGCCTTGTTGAATACGTTGCAACCATTCGACAAAATGGTCATGCAGAATATTAGCAATGGTGAGGCGACGAGGATGATATAAAATTTGTCCACTGCCGTCGGTGACCAGTAAGTAGCCATTCTCGCTAATTTTGCCGATTCCGACATGATTGCTGAGAAAAGTGGGACGTATGGTAATTAGTAGGTAACCACGCAAAGTAGCAGACTCTTGATCCACCCGATTATCTAAAAAATTATCGAAAAATATCTTTTTCACAATGATAAACATCGGTTCAACTTGTGTGGGTGACGGGGAAAGAAAAATAACTTCAATGTCGGGGGAGGTGCTTTGTTGAATTTGGGCAAAATAGGGGATATTACTATTTCGACGCATTTCAATTTTATTCATTTGAGTGCGAGAAAATCGCATAACTTCGTCACCATTAGACAATAATACCTGGATGTCATAATATTCTGGATACACTTCCATGTAGCTGGTAAATAATACCGATAATGGCTCCTGATGGACTAATAATGCGGAATCACGGTCCGCTTTATTTTCGATGAGCAAATATTTAATTTGATTAGATTTAGATAAATGGTTGATCGTGGCCCGTGCCATTTCTAAATGAAATTGTAATTCTTGATGCACTTGCCCCAACACTACGGGCATTGGTCCCAATGCAGTTTTAGTGGTAATTTTTACCACATGGTCATAAGATAACTTGCCGAGCAATATGATCGGCAAAACGACCAGTGGAATTAAAATTAGGGATAATTTAGTTTTAAGAGTCATCATGGATATAAATTGTTGGCTTGGCTGATTAGAATCACGACATTCCGACATGAAGTTTATTTTCCTGGTTTAATATATCATTACAAATAAAAGATTTAATATTTTATAAAAGTTGTCAATTCTCTCTAAAATAGGGAAGGAAAAAGTTATATACTGAGCCAATTGCAAAATAGCAATAAAATTGGATTTACTACTCCCAAAAGGC